>JBEKVG010000068.1:0-9188 GCA_049514195.1 Anaerolineales bacterium
GCGCTGCTTTGGGAAACCCTGGCGACGCGAGAAGTGCAACTGTTGAAATCTTCCCTGAGCAGCCGATTCCCGGTTGTAGCGGGGTGTGCATGGGTGAATTATGTGCGCGTCCACGATGATATCGGCTGGACTTTTTCTGACGAAGACGCCGCCCGCCTGGGCATTAACGGCTACAGCCATCGTCAGTTCCTGAATTCTTTCTACACAGGACGTTTCGCAGGTAGCTTTGGGCGCGGCCTGCCATTCCAGGAAAATCCGAAAACCGGCGACTGCCGCATTTCTGGCACCTGTGCCTCCTTAGCCGGACTGGAGAAAGCGCTGCGCGAAGAAACCGAACACGAGGTGGAGCTGGCAATCAGGCGGATCCTTCTGATACACGGAATTATTATGACCATCGGCGGAATCCCGCTGCTTTATTTGGGCGACGAAATCGGCATACTCAATGACTATTCTTACCGCAATGACCCATCCAAGGAGCATGACAGCCGCTGGGTGCATCGATCCCGGACAGACTGGGAAAAAGTGGAACTGCGCAAAGACCAGACGACGATTGAAGGGCGAGTTTATCGAGGCTTGCAATCCCTGATCAAGCTGCGTAAATCCGAGGAGGTTTTCAGCGGGCACGAGACCGAGATCATCGATTGTAGCAACCCGCACGTTTTCGGTTTTCTGCGCATACACCAGGGTGAGCGGGTGCTGGTGCTGGCTAATTTTAGCGAGAACATGCAGAAAATCCCCGCCAATTACCTGCGCATGTATGACCTGGGTTATCATTTCATCGACCTGTTAAGCAGGCAAGAAATCGGGATTCAAGATCTGGAGCTTCAGCCATTCCAGTTGGCCTGCTTCAAAACGGCTTGAATGACGAGCGCCGATGGCAATCCCAGGCCTGATTTCAGCCGCGGGTCGATCATTTACAATCCGAGTAAAATAGAAAAAATCTAATTTTATTTTCTCTGCCGTACTTAACATTTGACAGCATAGGCTGGAACCGAAAAATAGGCTCAACGTCAAGATATGAATAAGAAGAGAATGTGAATAAGCGAAAAAATGATGGCGACTGCGAATTTTATATCCAGCCACTTGGCCCAGACTTGAACACCTTGTTAAATCGCATCCCGGAATCCAAGATTGTTTCCGAACAGACAATGCTACGGTCTTTTGAACATTATGTCTTGATGATGGGGCTCTCCGATCCGAGCAGGACGCTGCTGGTATGTGCCCTTCCAGGAATCATTACGAAGATACTCATTGATAAAGCGCTGGATGGAGCGAGGTTGTTCCAATGCCTGGGAGGCACATGTTACAGATTGGAAGAATGAACATGGCTAAGAATTAAGGCAATGATGTTTAGATAGTATCTCATCCAGTTTACCCCTCTGTTCAAAACGCAAACCAGCCAGAAAATCCTCGACTTCCAAGGAATTCAGACTGGTTTTGTCTGATTTCTGTGCCCCAGGCGGGATCTGTTCCGAACCACACCCTTCCCTGATATCAAGGGGAAATATTAAACAAAAGGATTAACTTATTTTATGAATGTAATTGAAACTGTATTGCTCGTCAAGGAATTCCAGTGTTACCTATTTCAAAACTATGACATTAGAGGTACATTACCTCTCTTTCTCCGCGTCCCCGTATCCACGCCCAGGGTAGGAATGATTCAATCTGCCAGCAGGGGGATGTCAGGGCCGCTGACGCAGCCTTTGCACCTTGGCAGCCAGGTCGCGAAAGTATTCGGTCTCGGTGATCTCGGTGACCTGGTGCATCTTTTTGGCCTCGTCGATCTCAATACGCAGCTCCACCACCTGCTGGCGCAAGCTCTGCTCGCGTGCATGGACCTGCCTTGCCATGTTCTGGAAGACGCGCGCCAGTTTGCCCAGCGCATCCTCCCGGCTCGCTACGCTATCCAGGCTGTCGATATCGAATGTACCGGCCTCCACCGAGGCAGCTGCTGAGATCACCCGATCCACCTGCTCCAGATATTCCCTCTCTATGTCACGCAGCCGCTTGTCTGCCAGGGAGGCGTTCAGCCGGGCGCGCAACAGACCGGCGTCGAAGGGCTTGGGCAGATAGTCTGTGGCGCCCATTTCGATGCAGCGCAGGATGCTCTCCATTTCGTCCAGCGCCGAGATGACGATCACCGGGATCTCGCGCTGCCTGCTATCGCCTTTCATCTTCTCCAGCACCTGGAAGCCATCCAGCTCTGGCATGATCAGATCCAGCAGCACCACGTCGAACGCCTGGCTGCCGAGCCTCTCCAAAGCCTGGAACCCGTTCTCCGCCGTGGCCACTTCGTAACCCTGCTCCTGCAGGTTGGTGGAAAGCACGAGGCGGTTGAGGGGATCGTCATCCACCACCAGGATCATGCCGTTGCTCTTCATGGTCTCACTCCTTTGGCGTCCCTGGCCAGGCTTGCAAAGCCAGTCGAGCCTGATCGTATTCGGCCTGAATGTGTGTCAAGAGCTCCGCGCCGCCCGCGAGAGTGCCGTCACGCGCCGCATACTCCAGTTGGCGCGCGAATGCCGAGAGTGCCAGCGCGCCGAAAGTGGCGCTGTTGGACTTGAGCGTGTGGGCCGCCCGCCTCAGATCCACAGCCCGGTTCTCGTCCAGGCTGCGACGCGCCTCCGCGATCAGCTTGGGAGCCTCCACGGTAAAGCCGGTGATCAGGCCGGGAAGCATGGCATCGGCCTGCTTGCCCAAAGTGGCTCGCAGGCGCTGTAGCGCCGCCGGATCGAACACGGGAGGCGCTGCGAGTGGTGCCGCTTCTGCCGTGACCTGGGGCGCCATCTCCGGTCTGGCTATCTTCTGCTGCGTGGGAGCCGGCAATTCCGCAGTCTGCACCGGGCGCTCGCCAGCATCCGGCACGCTGCGTGCCTGGCACCGGTTAAGCGCGGCCACGAGCTCATCCAACTGGATCGGCTTGGTTAGAAAATCGTCCATGCCAGCTGCAAAGCATTCGTCGCGATCCTCTTTCATGGCGTTCGCCGTCATCGCCACGATGCGCGGACGCCTCCCAATGCTAAATTCGCGCTCAATCTTGCGTGTGGCTTCCAACCCATCCATCTCAGGCATCTGCACGTCCATCAAAACCAGATCATAGGGCTGCCGCCGCAGCGACTGGAGCACCTCCAGCCCGTTAGCTGCCACATCCGCCCGGTAGCCGAGCCGCTCGAGAACCAGAAGGGCCAGCTTTTGGTTGATGGCGTTGTCTTCTGCCAGCAGAATCGTCAGTGGATGCCGCTTCCCCATATCGGTGTCATAGTGCGACTCTGCCGGCTTGCCCGCCACGGGCACCGCTTCCTCCGCCCCCAGGATCCCCACCAGCGTGTTATAGAGCTGGGAGGATTTGACCGGCTTCAGCAGGTAAGCAGCCAGTTCGATCCCCTCCCAGCGCGCTTCGCGCGGCCCCAGCGAGCTCAGAATCACAACCGGCAAGGCACCAGCAGTGCGCAGGCGGCGTATCTCAGTCGCGAGCGTCATCCCATCCATCTCGGGCATTTGCAGGTCCAGCAGCGCCAGATCAAACGGATCGCCCCGCCGGACCCAGGAAAGCGCCTCAACCGGTGAGGCCGTATCCTGGGGCAGCATACTCCAGGCCTGGACCTGCCGGGACAGGATGTGCCGATTGCTGGCATTGTCGTCTACAATCAGCACGTGCTTGCCCTCCAGCTGCGGTTGCACACTGCGCAGGTGCGGCCGCGGCGCCAGTGCCTGCGCCACCGGCGCACTGATGGTGAAGTGGAAGATACTCCCCTGCCCTGGCACGCCCTCGCTCTCCACCCACATCTTCCCGCCCATCAACTCTGTCAACCGCCGGCTGATCGCCAAACCCAGCCCCGTCCCGCCGAAACGACGCGTCGTCGAGGCGTCCACCTGGCTGAACGACTGGAATAGGCGGTTCTGCCGCTCGAGCGGGATGCCGAGGCCCGTGTCGCGCACTGCAAAGTGAACAGTAAATAGTGAACGGTGAACAGTATCTTCTTGACTGTTCACTGTCAACTGTTCACTGTTCACTGAAACGACCACCTCACCATGCTCGGTGAACTTGATCGCGTTACCCAGCAGGTTCACCAGCACCTGCCGCAGCCGGGTCACGTCGCCCAGGATCGCATCCGGCACTTCTCTCTCCACCGCACAAGCCAGGTCCAGCCCCTTCTCCCTGGCCTTGCCCGCCAGGAGGTCCACCGCGCTTTCCACGCACTCGCGCAGGTCAAAGGGCTGGCTCTCCAGATCCATGCGCCCCGCCTCGATCTTGCTGAAATCCAGGATGTCGTTGATGATGGTCAGCAGGCTGTCACCGCTGGTGCGGATGGTCTCGGCGAAATCGCGCTGTTCGGGGTTGAGCGGCGTATCGAGCAGCAGCCCGCTCATGCCGATGATCGCGTTCATTGGCGTGCGGATCTCGTGGCTCATCGTGGCCAGGAAGGCGCTCTTGGCCTGCGTCGCCGCCTCGGCCGCTTCTTTGGCCTGATTTAAGTCCTCTTCCATGCGCTTGCGCTCGGAGAAATCGCGCAGGAACCCGTCGTAGCCCAGCCTGGTCCCATCCTGGCTCAAATACACACGCGCATTGGCCAGGACTACGACCGTGCTGCCATCGCGACGATTGAGCAATGCTTCGAAATCCCTGACGGACCCAGCCTTCAAGATCGTGCCCAGAAACCGGTCGCGGTCGCCCGGATCGGCAAAGATATCCTTGCCGATATTGAGCCCGATCATCTGGGACGGGGCATCATAGCCAAGCAGGCCCGCCCCGGAAGGGCTTACCAGGAGGATGTTGCCCTGCCCATCCAGCCTGAAATACGTGTCGATGCTGTTGTCAACCACGCTGCGATAAAGCTGTTCGCTCTTCTGTAGCGCTTCTTCTGCGTGCTTCCGTTCAGTGAGATCGCGAATGACCTCGATTGCCCCCACGCCATTCCCACGCGAGTCGCGCAGAATGGAAGCGGTGGCGGAGAGGTAGGCTTCCCGGCCCCGGAGTTGCGGCACATAAGTCTCAGCCACCAGCACCGAGCCCTCCATCCGAATTTGGCTGTAATTCGCAGTGAGCTGCTCCTGCGGCATGCTGACCAGGTCGATGATGATTGGCCTTCTCTCCCCATAGAAGGGAAGAGCATATTCGTATTCGCCTTTGCCCAGCATCTGCCCGGCTTTGATCCCCGTCATTTCTTCTATGGCGTGATTCCAAGAGACCACTTTGCTGTCCTGGTCGATGACCATCACTGCATCCGGCAGCAAGCTGATGATATCTGCCATCCGCTGCTGCGATTCCTGGAGATCGACCGTACGCTGTTCGATCCGCCCTTCCAGCGTCCGATTCTGCTCCTCGAGCAGGACACGTGCCTCTTCCAGCTCCTCATAAGCCTCCGTTAGTCGTCGGTTCTTCTCCTTCAGATCCTGAATAGTGATATTCTCAGATTCTTCCAATCGCCGGCTGAGCAGCCGGATGATCTCATAGGCTATTTGCGGCTGGCGGTGCAACAAGGCATCCAACTCTGTATGGGGCACCTCCACCAGCCGGAGAGATGTCAAAGCTCGTACACTGGCAGTATGGCAGCCATCTTGGCTGAACATACTCATCTCCCCAAGCAGGTTCCCGGCTCCCTGCACGCCCAGCAGGCGTTCTTCGGCGCTGTCAAGCGCCTTGATAATCTCCACCTGACCTTCCAGCAGGACATAGAACTTGTCATCCGAATGTCCTTCCTGGAAAAGTACCCTGCCAGGCGGACAGGTGGCCTCGTGCAGCAACGATTCCAGCCGCCGGATTTCATCAGCTGGCAGGGAGGCGAAGAGCGGTATGTTGGAGAGGGTTGCGGTGGGCATTCTAACCTTTCTGGTTTACCGGCAGGGAGAAGACCTGCACTTTAACGGTCTTGACCTGAAATTGGTGGAACAGAACAAGCAGCGCTATCGCAATACCCAGGAGCATCAGGAAGGTGCTGACGGGCGCCAAGGGGTTCATGCTTTGCCAGGACATCACCACGAGCACTCCTCGATTAACCAGGGCGGCGAAAACCGCTACATCCAGAGCACTGAGGACAGCCGCCAGGATGCCCGCGCGCACACCGACCAGAATGAGTGCCACGATGGGCAGTACAAGGGCATACCACGGGCCAGCCCCTTCCAGGCCGTTAGTTGCCAGGTATGCGGTCGCTAAAATGAAGCCCACCAATCGCTGCATCCCGTTCTTTTACGCCGCCAGGCGCTGCGCGACTTGCTTGAGCATGAGGGTGATCGGATGGTCGGGATAACGCACAACGAATACCCCCGCGCTCGCCAATACCATCATCTCATCCGAATGGGGTAATACCGCTGCGACCGAGGCGTTGTAGGCGCGTTCTACGAGTGCCTTGACCTCCGCGGGCGCAAACGCCGCCGGTACCTTGTTGACGATGAGCAGCATGTCCGGCACGCCCAGCTTGCGCGCCACCTCGACGGT
Source organism: Anaerolineales bacterium (assembly GCA_049514195.1). Lineage (GTDB taxonomy): Bacteria > Chloroflexota > Anaerolineae > Anaerolineales > Villigracilaceae > UBA877. The sequence goes on from JBEKVG010000068.1 coordinate 6,437, forward strand.
GACGCCCGTCCCCTGGTAGTCCTGCTGGTCAGGCCGCAGCACGATGAGCAGGACATCCGAGATGGCAATGGAGAGCAGCGTCTCCTCGTTCAGGCCGGGATGGGTATCGATCATCAATACATCCAGGTTCAAGGTCTTGATCAGGTCCCGAAAGCCATCGTTGAGCAGCTCGACGTCATAGCCCTCGCGCAGCACGCGTGCGATCTCACCCGCCCGAATGCTGGAGGGGACCAGGTAGACCTTGCCCTCGCCGCTCAGCTCCAGGTTGGCCGTCACGTCGCACGCAGTCTCCTGAATGGCGCATTTGCCATACAAATAGTCGTTCAGCGAGTGGGCTATTTGATCTTCCGACAGGCCAAAGAGGACATGGATGCCCGGCGAGGCGATGTCCGTATCCACCACACCAACGCAACGCCCCTCGGCGGCCAGCAGGGTGGCAAGATTCGCCGTGGTGTTCGATTTTCCGGTGCCACCGCGAAATGAATGCACTGACACGATTTTTGACATGCTGTTACCTCCTAATAAAGTTCCGGCATCTCGATGGGTTCCGGCTGCGGCTTGCAGACGCCGCAGTAGAGTGCGCCGGACACGACGACCGCCTTGGGGGTGTTCGCCTCACCGACATAGATGGTCAGGATGGCTGGCATCTGTTGCATGTGCTCTTTGCACAAGGCGCGGCCGCAGAAACTGCACACTCCGCGCGCCTCCTGTTCACAGTGGAAGCATTTCATTGCTCACCTTCCTTCCCGTGCTCGCACTTGTCATCCAGCGCCTGCCACAGGTTGGCCGGCAGGGCGCGCCCGCGTTTGGGCGCCAGGCGGACGCGGTAAAACAACCCCTCGTGCAGGTCGATCTCACGCACATAGCCCCGGGCCATTAAATCGGCCAGAACGCTGTGCACGGAGGCTTCGTCTTGACCCAGGAACGCACAGATATCCGCCAGGCTCACCTGTCCTTTTCGGATCATCCAGTTCAGCAAACCGCTGAGCCCCTCGGGAAGCGTGAGCAGGTCAGCCATCTTCAAACCAAGCGACTGCTCGCGCGCCTCCAGCTCTCCTTCCAATCGGTTGAATAAACCTTTGCTCAAGAGGTCCTCCTTTCAGTGATCAGTGAACAGTGAACAGTAAACAGTAAACCGTTCACTGTTGACTGTTGACTGTTGACCGTTCACCGTTTACTGTTCACCTTGCTCTCCAGTGCGCCCCACAGGCCTGGACCGGAGGTCGTTGCGCGCCCCTCCAGCGCCTGCCCCAGGCGCACCCAGAGCGGCTCGCTCTCGGGCGGCAGGATCGAGCGGACGTAGGACATGCAGTAGATTCCCAGTCCGCGACGTACTTTGTCGATCTCGCCGCGCAGCACGGCCACCTGCCACTCCATTTCCGCTCGCTGCCTGGGATCGGGCGTCATTTCCTGTACCTTGCGCTTCAAGCCAAGGCGGGCCTGCAGTTTCAGGAACGTTTCCACCTGCTTGCGTTTCTCCGCCCCGAAATGCTCCGTGACGGGCCCCAGCAGCGTATCCAGGTCGCCCAGCTTTTGCACCACCGCCGCCTCGCCGGCCGAGACGCCCACCTGCAGCCCCAACGTCTCGCGCAGCCAGCGCCGTTCTTCCGCCAGACCCCAGAAAATGAAGGCCGCGATCATCCCTACCCCGCCCAGGCCAATGATGATCGCCAGCGGCAGGGTTAACGGTCCCTGCAGGCGATAGACCACGTTGTTATAGGTGATGTGCAGCGCCATGGCTCCTGCCCAGCCCAGGAAGAGCGAGGCGAAGCGGCTGAGGCCCCGCCCGTAGCGTAGCCGGCCCAGTGCGATCCCGACCAGCGCCGTGGCGCTGCCGTGCATCAAGGCTGATGAAAAAGCCCGCCCAAAGCCCAGCGCCAACCCCGTCCCGGCATCGGCTGAGAGCAGATACCAGACGTTCTCCAGCACGGCAAAGCAGGCACCGGCTGCAAAACCGTAGATGGCGCCATCCACAAAGTAAGTGAAATCGCGCCGGCGTGTGGCGTAGACCAGGATCAGGGACTTGCAGATCTCTTCCACCATGGGGGCGAAGAACGTCACGGTCAGGGCGTATCCGGCCAGGCCCAGGATCAAGGTATTGACCTGGAGGGCGAGCATAAAAGCGACCACCCCCCAGCCAAAGCAGAGCAGGACAACCTTGAAGCTGCCCGAAGCATATAGGTCCAGCCAGCGCACCAGCGCCAGGAAGAGCAGTGGAATCGCTACAGCCGTCACGATGCCAACCATCTGCATAATAGCTCTCCATGAAACGGTTTCTACGATCTCAGCAGGGTCTTCATCCCCCTCTGAGGAGGGACCGCGACCCTGCTGATGTGGATCTCAGGATATTCCTATATCTGGCATATTCAATGACAGTGAGTCAATGTCGAACTTTTTCAACGCACCCATTCTGGACCGCTATCTGGACCAACGGTGAGCACCGAATTATACTTCGTTCCATTAGGGTCTGTTAAGGTAATGGTAGTTGTTTGTCCTGTGGTTGCTGTGTTCCTGAATGAGACCCATCCATTAGCATCGACTATGGCAACGGCGGTATTACTGGAACTCCATTTTCCCCCGGATATATCGGTTACGTACCTGTCCGTGAGGCCTACCAGCATTGTTTGTACGTTTGGACAGAGATGCCACACACCAACCTCCGCCTGACTGCCTATTCCAAGAAGATTCTTTTCTGCGACCCAGGTGATATACCCAACTTTATTCAAGGCTGTTACCGTGGCGCCACTTTTGG
>JBEKVG010000069.1:0-9151 GCA_049514195.1 Anaerolineales bacterium
AGACGCTGCCCAGCATCCAGCTCCTGATCGGGGTGAGTCCACGGGATCCGGTGACAAGCAAATCAATATTTTGTTCTTTGGCAACCGCCATGATTTCGGTGGCAGCATCTCCCCTCTTCAGGATGCCCTCGGCAGGCTTGCCCATTGTCTGTAGCATCTCGAGCGTGCTGTCCAACAGTTCCTGCCCCTCCTTCTCCTCCTTTATCCTCAGTGCAGCCGCTTCCCCTGAATCTTGGAAGGCGATCGGTACGTTTCCCATAGTCGTTTCCAGGATCATCATGGGTATCGGCGGCGGTGGGAGCACGTGCATCACCCACAGTCGTGCGACCACTGGCAGGGGCAGCCTGCCGAGAAATTGCACCGCCTGCTGGCTGGAGGCCGAGCCATCCGTTACCAACATAACGCCTCGCAGCCCATTGTAGGGTGCGCGTACTACTAGCACCGGGCAAGGGGCGTATTCCACCACCTGCTGTGCCACACCGCCCACCAGAATGCCCGCCGTGGCGCGCAATCCCTTCGCACCGATGATGATCAGATCGGGCATATGTTCTTCGGCATACTTCAAGAACTTTTCCGTCGGGAAGCCCAGGAGCAGCTCCGGTTTGGCATGCAAACCTTTCTTTCTCAACCGGTTGCAGGTCTGGTTGAGCGCATCTTCCATCAGTATCACGTCCGTCGACTGGGTGGGCGCGAAAGCCCGGAAAACGGTGATGTCAGTCCCGGAGGCAAAGGGCAGATCCTCCAGCAGTGCCACCGCCGCGAGGGCATGTTCCGAGCGGTCATCTCCCAGCAGGATTTTGAAATGCCAGTTGTTCTTTTCAGCCATCATGAGCGACCTCGTTTCTATCAGTTTAAGGCAACCCATCACCCCCCTTTTAATCATACTATATCACAATCCAGCCTCGATTTATACCTCCCAAAATTCAGGAAACCAGGATGTGCTATCGCATACATATCCGAACTGAAGCAGCCATGGGATGAATATATTGGCATACAATTAAATTAAGAGTTAGACTAAGGGGTGTATATTCTGTATATGGGGTAGGTTATTGAGATCCTATTTGAGGGTAATAATGTCTGTTCTCCCATTGTTTTCTGTGCCTTCTATTCTAGTAGCTGTCAGGTAGCTGTAGTAATCTTAGCACTGGGTTTACAACGCTACCTGAAGCAAACCAAACTGGATACTGAAGAAGCCCATCGTCGGGCTGGTCCGGTCGAAAATGTCGGACTGTAATAAGCAATAATTGCATCATTGACAAACCGGTTTGACCAGGCCAGAATACCTGCCATGAGTCCGTCATACTACGGACATACATCGATCGCATCCATGAGCAGAGGAGTGGTTATCTCCCCCACTTAGGGTGGCGGACCAGCGGTTACTTTTACGCGTCGGTACAACCTCTTTTGGTGCAGCCGTTGGCTGAATTTCTTATCCGGTGGCCGCAAGTAAAAATAAACCATCTGATGCTTAAGAGCTATAATAATATGAGATTCGAAGAAGTTGAATGAAACCCCTCCATAATCCTTCTACCGCCACACCACCCAAAGCGGGGCAACAGATTAACCAGGCAACTCCAGCGGCCTATTGGAGCCTCGCCCCCGAGCAGCTCCTCTCCTCCCTGCACACATCCAAGAACGGTCTTCAACCTGCAGACGCTAAGCAGCGTCTGAAGTTGTACGGGCTGAACACAATCAGGGCTCAGCAACAGGCAACTGCGTTCCGCCTGTTGCTGAGTCAATTCAGAAGCCCACTCGTTCTCATCCTCATCTTTGCCGCAATCGTCTCCGGCGTTGTTGGCGAGTGGGTGGATGCCAGCATAGTGCTTGCCATAGTGCTTGGCAGCACTATCCTTGGCTTCGTGCAGGAATATACTGCCAGCAACGCCGTCGAGAAATTACGCTCACAAGTCACGATCAAATCCAACCTGCTGCGTGGTGGTCAATCAAAGACTCTCCCCTCCGAACAGGTAGTGCCAGGCGATGTAGTGATGCTCTCCGCCGGCAGTCTGATCCCGGCCGATGGTATCGTGCTGGAAGCAAATGATTTCTTTATCAACCAGGCCGTGCTTACCGGTGAAACCTTCCCGGTAGAGAAGAAGCCGGCGACTGTCCCGGAAAATGCCAGCCTGACGGAGCGGACCAACTGTGTCTTCATGGGTACCAGTGTCGGCAGTGGAACCGCGCAGGCGCTGATCGTGCAGACGGGCAAGGCTACGGTGTTCGGCCAGGTGGCTGAACGGTTAAAACTACGCCCACCAGAGACCGAGTTTGAACGCGGCATCCGTCATTTCGGTAACTTGCTCACGCAGGTCATGCTGGTGATGGTGGTCATCGTTTTGGCGGTCAATGTCTTTCTCGCAAAACCGCTGTTAGACTCACTGCTCTTTTCGCTGGCTTTGGCGGTAGGCCTGACACCCGAACTCTTGCCAGCCATTATCAGTATCACGCTCGCCCACGGCGCACAGCAAATGGCCAAGCGTGGCGTGATCGTGCGCCGCCTGACCTCCATCGAGAACTTCGGCAGCATGGACGTGCTGTGCACCGACAAGACCGGCACACTTACCGAAGGAGTAGTCAGTCTCGACGGCGCGTTCGATACCCAAGGGCAACCATCCGCCACTGTTCAGAGATTCGCTTATCTCAACGCACATTTCCAGACCGGACTGAACAATCCGTTGGATGAAGCGATTCAAGCTGCAGCTAAGAAGGCTAGTCTGGACATCAGCGCCGAGAAAAAAGTGGATGAAATCCCTTACGACTTCGTGCGCAAGCGTTTGAGCGTGGTTACTGCGAATGCCCAGGGAAAGCGTACCCTCATCACCAAGGGCGCGCTGGATAACATTCTGAGTATCTGTACCAGCATTCAATCTTTGGATGGGGCTCATCCGTTGGACAAAACAGCGCGGGCTGATATTGAAAAGCAGTATAGCGATTGGAGCGAGAAAGGTTTCCGCGTACTCGGCCTTGCGACGAAAACGGTCGAAGGACGTCATGAAGCTTATTCGCAGACAGATGAAAACGGACTCACCTTGGCTGGCTTCCTGCTCTTCTTCGATCCACCGAAAGCCGATGTGCAGCAAGTCATCGTCGATCTGGCGAAGCGCGGGGTGCAACTCAAGATCATCACCGGCGATAACGAGAAAGTGGCCCGCCATGTCGCAGAGGCAGTGGACCTGCCACTCCAGAGCGTGCTGACCGGGAGTCAACTGAACGACCTGCGTGACGAAGCGCTCTGGCACCTTGCCGAACGCACCACCCTCTTTGCGGAGGTTGATCCCAACCAAAAAGAGCGCATCATCCTCGCGCTTCACAAAACCAAGCACGTGGTTGGGTATATGGGTGATGGCATCAACGACGCACCAGCCCTGCATGCCGCGGACGTGGGCATCTCCGTGGATACGGCAGTGGATGTGGCCAAAGACGCCGCTGACTTTGTGCTGCTTAAGAAGGATTTGGCCATCTTGCGGCAGGGAATTGATGAAGGCCGCGCGACATTCGCCAACACGATCAAGTATATCCTCACGACCATCAGCGCTAATTTCGGCAACATGTTTAGCATGGCTGGGGCTTCGATGGCTCTGTCATTTCTGCCCATGCTCGCTCCACAAATCCTACTCAATAATTTCCTTTCAGACATTCCCGCCATAACCATCGCCAGCGACAATGTGGACCAAGAAATGGTGGTGAAGCCGCGCCGCTGGAACACCAAGTTTATCCGTAACTACATGATCCTCTTCGGTCTGGTAAGTTCGATTTTCGACTTCCTGACCTTCGGGACGTTGCTGTTTCTGTTCCGTGCTTCGCCGGATGAGTTCCGCACCGGCTGGTTCATCGAGTCCCTGATAACAGAGTTGGTCATTGCCCTGGTTGTGCGAACGCGCCATATCTTTTTCCGCAGCCGCCCGGGTACACTCTTGCTGGTGAGCTCATTGATCTTCATTGGAATTGCCCTCGTAATACCGTACCTTCCTTTCATCTCGGTATTCGGCTTTATTCCCTTACCCGCACCGCTTATGCTGGCAATGCTCGGGTTGACAGCGCTCTACGTCCTAGCTACTGAGTTGACCAAGAAGTATTTTTACTCTCGGGGGGATAATGATGTTACTTAGTCTAGTCCAATTAGAGGCGGTCAATCACCGCCCGCTCCCAACATTGTCTCAAGCGGACAGCGGCTGCTCGCGCCGTTACTGCTGAGCCAATGGATGGCTGGTTGATAATTATGGTTATATTTCATGGTCAGATGTCGAAATGTTTTGCAGTCATCACAAATTAGATAATACGCTTGGAGTTTTTAAATTCAATGAAGGGCAAATTTACCGCAAATAAAGCTGCCCAACAACACTAGCTCCCTTGCGGAGGACATGGTGCAGGCAGCGCTTCCGCCGGAGGTGGTATCCTCCCTCCCCATATCAAAAACCGTGACTGTTTCCCCACCGTCACGGTTTTTTCGTAAATCAAGCTTGGCATTCTCCTCGTATGTTGATAATCCTTTATTGGCTGCCCCCCTCAGCCAGGCAGGGGCACTTTTTTTCGTATGCTTTCATCCCTATCAGACTCCCCTCTCTCCTCGGGAGAGGGGTCGGGGATGAGGCCCTATCAGGGGCGGAGGGGGCTCGTGAGTTTTCACATGCCCCCAATCGCCTGTCCTCAGTACTTTATGTGATTGGTGGATTTTACAAGATTTTTACATGCCGGTAATCGAATAATAATATACTACCTATAGAATGAGGATAATTACCTTAAAAAGGATAAATTTTTATGACTAGACTTAGTTTACTTGTCGCGATCTTAACTCAATCGCCAGTGTACTTGGTTTGGCTTGTGGGCATAATTCTGGCCATCGTCGGTTGGAAAAAGCATCCATCCGTCTCCCTGGTTGCCTTGATCGGTCTTGTGATCCTGTACCTCTTAGCGTTGGTGACCCAGGTTATCACAGTGTACCATGGTGTGAATTATAGCCGGATCGGAATTGCCTTCTTCGAAGCATTGATTCGGGCGGGTGCATGGGGCCTGGTCTTGGCTGCCATCTTCGGCTGGAGAAAATAAGATTGGGGTTGTTTTTTCCGGCCTGACCCAAGTGGCTCTTCTACGCCTTTCTCCCCTCTTCATCCCAAAACCATGACAGTCTCACCACCGTCACGGTTTTTCGTTATCTCAGTCAGACACTTTCCTTCCGCCCGTGAATCCCATTCACTAGTGATCCTACACATTATGGACACAATCGGTGCTGTGTCTTTTTGATGAAATCCCACAAAGTAGCGTCGTCTCCGCCGCAACGCAACCTATTGGGGGAAGCCGCTGGTACTGGTTGTGCTCTTTTTCTTCTCGTTCTTCAATTTCCGTTTTTCCTTGGGATTAAGCTTGGCTTTCTTGCGTTGTTCCTTTTTGCCTTTATCTTTACTGCCTCTGTCGCCCATATCTATTTCTCCTTGTTTTAATATTTTCCGCGCCAGACAAATTCATCGAGCGGATTATGCCATACTCCCAACAGGGGAGGAAGACCGCCAGGCGGCTAGTCCTTCTGCTGCTTATGTTTCTGCTGCGCTTCCAGCTCCTGCTGGTCCTTTTGGCGTTGCTTACGCTTCTCTTCGAGCTGCTTTTCCAGCTGCTGCTCTTGCTGGCGCTGTTTACGTTCCTGCTCCTGCTGTTTCTCCAATTGTTGCTGCTCTTGCAGCTTTGGCTTTCGGCCCTGGGTCTGTTCCTGCTCCAGATTTTGCTGGTTCTGTTGGCGCTGTATGCGTTCTAGTTCCTGTTCATCGTGCTGTGTTTTTGGTTCTTCGCTCATGCTGTCTTCCTTCTTGAAAAGATCTGGTGTGAAAAACTGTTATGTTGTTCGAAACCAGCCTCATTTTACACCTTATAGTTATTGACTTTGCATTCGCCTTGTGCAATAATGATGTTGCCCTTGATTGGCTACCCCCCTCAGCCAGTCAGGAGTATTTTGTTAATCAGAGAGAATGTTGCATACTACAATCTTCGTATCCTCTGACCCGGCAGCGATTACCGAGAAATTAACCCCCTTGCGCAAAGGGGAGTAAAGAAGAGTTGCTTTGGTAGCGAAAGAAGAACTCCATGAACGGCCGTTTTTTTATCCGCAAATTTCCGGAAGACTCGTCCAGTATCACCTTGATCCGTCTGACTTACAACAGCACCGAAGTCTCCAAGTGGCTTGATAGCAGCCCGTCTGCAATCCGCGCTTATCGGACCGAACTTAGAAAGCGGCTGACGAAGGCGTTCCCGGATGCGGAAATTGTCCTGAAAGGCGTCCCCAAAGGATATAAAAAGAATGCTTGGACGATAGGATCAGGAATCAGTGTAGACATGCTAGGTACCCGGGTGCAGTGCGAATGCATCCTCGCAGAGGTCGTCAAATCTAAAAACGATTGGCTGCCCCAAAAAAGAAATTGATATTGTACCGATCACTATCTTGTCCTCCCCATCCCTAATTAGTCAATAAGCAGTAAAATGGAAACATCCATCCAAACCATAGCTCAAGTTGAGGGCTAATGACCGCGCCTGAGATTATCTGCCAACTGGTACAACGCTTCGAAGATAACCGCCTCTCGTATCGTTCCGGCAGGTACAACGAAACGCAATTGCGGCACGAATTCCTGGATCCATTCTTTAAAGCCCTTGGTTGGGATGTAAACAACGAGCAGGGTTATGCCGAAGCTTATAAGGATGTGATCAACGAAGATTCACTGGAAGTGGAGGGAGCAGCCAAGGCCCCGGATTACGCTTTCCGGATCGGGGGCACCCGCAAGTTCTTTGTCGAAGCTAAGAAACCATCCGTCAATATTGAGTATGCTATCCACCCTGCCTTCCAGTTGCGGCGCTATGCCTGGTCGGCCAAGCTGCCTCTCAGCATTTTGACCGACTTCGAGGAGTTCGCTGTTTATGAAAGCCGCAGCAAGCCGGATAAAAGCGACAGCGCTGGCACCGGGCGGGTCATGCTGCTGAATTACAAGGATTACCCGGCCAGGTGGGAAGAGATCGCGGCGATCTTTTCACGCGAGGCTGTTCTCAAGGGCTCGTTTGATAAATATGCCAAAGGTCTCAAAGGAAAAAAGGGCACCATGGAAGTGGACGACGCTTTCCTGGTGGAGATCGAAGGCTGGCGTGACCAGCTTGCGCGTAATATCGCCTTGCGAAATTCCGATCTGGATGTGCATGAACTGAATTACGCCGTGCAAATGACCATCGACCGGATCGTCTTCCTGCGCATCTGCGAAGATCGGGGCATCGAGCGTGAGGATCAGTTGCAGGAACTGCTCGAAGGCGAAGATATTTACGAACGCTTATGCCAGCTCTTCCGCCAAGCTGATAATCGCTATAACTCAGGCTTATTCCACTTCGCTGAAGAAAAGGGACGATCCACTCCCCAAGACAATCTGACCCAGGGTCTGAAAATCGACGATAAGGTTCTGAAAGATATTATCAGCGATCTATACTATCCCAGCCCGTATGTTTTCAAGGAGATCCCCGCCGACATCCTCGGGCAGGTCTATGAGCGTTTCCTGGGGAAGGTCATCCGCCTTACCGCCGGCCATCAGGCCAAAGTGGAAGAAAAGCCCGAGGTCCGCAAGGCTGGCGGCGTGTACTACACGCCCACCTATATCGTGGATTACATCGTCAGGAATACCGTTGGGAAACTTCTCGACCCCAGCCCCGGCCCCTCCCCAGATGGAAGAACGCCATCTGGAGAGGGGAGCAAGATGACGCCCAAGGAAGCCGCGAGGATTAAGATCCTTGACCTGGCTTGCGGCTCCGGTTCCTTCCTGCTGGGCGCTTATCAGTACATGCTGGACTGGCATACGAAATGGTATTCCGAACATGAGACGGAAAAATGGGCAAAAGCAAAAACGCCCCCTATTTACCAGGCCCAGGGCGGCGACTGGCGCCTCACTACCACTGAAAAGAGGCGCATTCTGCTGAACAATCTGTATGGTGTGGACATTGACCCCCAGGCCGTCGAAGTGACCAAGCTCTCCCTTTCACTCAAGGTGCTGGAGGGCGAAAGCCAGGAGACTATCGGGGCACAGTTGGGCTTGTTCAAGGAGCGCGCCCTGCCAGACCTGGGCAGCAACATCAAGTGCGGCAATTCACTGATCGGCCCGGATTATTACGAAGGCCATCAATTGACCATGAATTTCATGGATAATGAAGAGCGCTACCGAGTCAATGCCTTCAATTGGCAGGCGGCTTTCCCGCAAATCTTCATAGCGGGCGGTTTCGATGCTGTCATCGGCAATCCGCCTTATATCCGAATTCAAGCCATGCAGGAATGGGCGCCTACCGAAGTGGAGTTTTACAAGAAGAAATATACCGCTGCCAGTAAAGGTAACTACGACATTTATGTTGTTTTTGTGGAAAAAGGTTTGAGCCTGCTAAACAAAAAAGGACAACTAGGTATAATTTTACCAAGCAAGTTTTTTGCTACCGACTACGGGGAGTCTTTACGTAACTTGATTTCAGAACGGCAGGCATTATCACAAATAGTTGATTTTGGACACTTACAGGTGTTTGAACAGGCCACAACGTATACTTGTCTGTTATTCTTGTCCGGTACTAATCAACAACATTTCAAATATGCTAAAGTGACCACGCCGCAAGGCTTAGAAAATGTTGAATTCCGAAACATCGAGAATTCATTTACTAACCTGCCTTGGGTATTTGCAGATGAGTTATCTCAGACACTGACTAATAAGACTATTTCTTGTTCTAAGCCTTTATGTGATTTGCCGACGCGCATCGGCCGCGGTTCAAGCTCTGGTGCCGATGATATATTCATGCTTCACAAAGAAGGCGATTCGTATTTTACCCGCCAAGGGGATAAGATAGATATTGAACCAGAAATCTTGCGTATCCCAATTTACGCGACTGATTTTGGACGATATGAATTTCGTCCAGCGGGATATGAGACGATTATTTTCCCATACCGAGTAGATAGTAATGGATACAGTTTGATGCCTGAGAATGAATTCAAACAGAAATACCCGAAAGCATTTAGATATTTAGCAAGCAGGAAGAAGGAACTGGAACAGCGCAAGCAATATAAGGATTGGTATAGTTTTAGCGCTTCGCGGAATCTAGATGTTCATGAAACGGCTCAAATCCTGGTTCCTCTTTTGGCTAATAAAGGATTATATTG
>JBEKVG010000070.1:0-9119 GCA_049514195.1 Anaerolineales bacterium
AGGATATGCAGGCTGCCTTGATCGGGTTGGCGAAGCCCTTCCAGGCTCTCCAACGTAGTTGTCTTTCCGGCACCGTTCGGTCCGAGCAGTCCGAAGATTTCACCTTGATGGACTTCAAAGCTGATCCCATCCACCGCCGTAAAATCACCGTAGACTTTCCGGAAATCTTGCACTTGAATGACTAGATCGTTCATTGGAAACCTCCTTCTACGATTAGATCGTTACTCATTCCACAGCTCAAAAGATTGTTAATTCTTCAAGATTGAGCCGATTGTCATGCCAGAAAGGGTGGCCAGCACGATGCTGAGCAGGGCTATGCCAGCGGATGTGGTCAGTGCGCCGAGGAAATTAAGCAGAATGACTCCGATGCCCATGATGACCACCACGCCTTTGAAAATGGTTTCGAGCCGATTCTTGTTCACATTCTCCTCCTTAGGATTTCGTTTCAATCGTCGAAAGATACTCGACTATTAGCAGAGGTAATCCGAGATCACGAATTGAGTTCAAGATCCCATGCAGCGTGGCTTGGTCCGCCACGATGCCCTGCAGGGTCGTGATCTTTCCGTCTCCTGGGATTACCTGGGTGGAGATGGTCATGCCACCAAAGTGTGCAGACCATGATTCGTCAAGCTGTCCCTGGATTTTGATTTGGTACCGGGCAGGTTGGTCAAGCTTCAGCGGTCGATTGGGTTTTGTTTTCGATTCGGTCATACGGTTAGCCGTCTATATTTTGGTTTGGATGTTCCCACTATACCAACTGGACAGGATTAACCGCATCACCCGCTTGGAGTAACCAACGGAGTAATTTTTCTAGGCATTCGTGCTCCCCCAAATGGAAAAGACCTCGCCGGGCAGTCCAAGCGAGGTCTTTTCAGAACATGGTATGGTGATCAAGAAGAGCTAAGCAGGCCGATCTCTCGGGCCTTGTTCACCGCCTCCATGCGATTGTGCACATCTAGTTTCATGTAGATATTTTGAGCATGCGTTTTGAGCGTATTCGGCGAGAGATACAGGCGGCTGGCGATATCGGGGTTGGACAGTCCCATGGCCATGTAACGCAGCACTTCCACCTCACGTTCCGAGAGCGGTTCGATCAACCCGCCAGTCTGCTGCGGTTTACGATCTGAAAACTCGCAGGCTGGGAGCAGCTTTTCCACGTATGTGCATAGCTGCGGCTCAAGCTGGGATTGCTTCAATAAATATCTGAGCAAATTCCGCATTGGTTCACCCTCATCCGCAAAGGTGGATATATATCCTTCGGGTTCGGCAAGTTGCAGGGCTTCCACCAGGGCCTCCGGCTTGTTCCCAACGACTGCCAGGGCAACCTTTGCACGGATGAGCATGTTTGTTCGCCCGCCGGTTTCGGCAAAGAGAATGATCTTTTGGATAAGGGGGAGAGCTGTCTCGGAACGCTGCAGAGCAGCCATTAATCGGGCAATATCGAGCAGCCAGGCTTCGTTGACGGGATTCGGCTCCAGCATGGATTCTGTTATAGTAGCAGCGAGCCAGTCTGAGGCGGAGTCCGGGTCCCGCAACCGGGCAGCATACGCCTGGAGAGGCAAATCCATTTCCGCAAGTGGAGGCGAAACCAGTTCCTCTAAAATTTCGATTGCTGCATGCATCTCGCCCGCGCGCTGTTTCAGGCGCGCCCGCCCCAAAGCCAGTGGGACCAGGCTTTCCCATTGGTTCCACAAGCGTGCTTGGGCAAGACCTTCCTTGAAATGATGCTCGGCCTCTGCCAGATCATTCCACTCGTAATGGATTGCGCCCAACCCTGCATGCGAAAGGGCGATAAATGGCGAAATCAATTGACCAATGTTTTTCGCCTCTGCCAGCGCCTGCTCTTGGGTCTGGCAGGCTGCGTGCAACTTTCCCTGTACACACTGGATATTAGCGAGATGCCCGATGGCAAGATGGTACAGGTTGCCGTTTCGGGTCTGGCGCGCCAGGATAATTGCTTCTATGAACGCAGGGGCTGCCGTGTGAAGGTCACCGGATGCCTCAGCCTGCAAACCCAGGTCGAACGTGATGACTGCCTTGAGATTTATAGCCGGGTTGAGCAGGCAGATTTGTTCCGGCGGCAGGGCGTTGAGTTGATCGAGGATGGCCAGGATATGGGTGCGTTGTTCCATCGCAATATGCGCGGGGGGAAGTTGCAGACGGATAACCAGCACTTCAAGCAAAGCCGCCCGGCGCGCAGGCTCGAGTGCAGGATTGTCAATGGCGGCCTCCGCCGGCATGCCGATGGCTGATTCAATGGCATTCAGCCAGTCCGGAATTTCAGTTGGGTGGTTTGACCCCAATCCCGCCCAGGCGGCCGCGCTACACAGATGAGGAGAATCTTTCCGCATGTCGGGCGGTAATAGTCTAGTAAGTTCAAAAAATTGAGGAAGCTCTCCAGCGTGGAAAAACCTTGCAATGTTTTTCTCAAGCAATTGCAGGATACGCTTATCATCTGGAATCGAGCGTGCATGCCGGATGGCCTCTGGAATGTCTCCCTGGGATTCATACCAGGCGGAGGCGGTACGATGTAAATTTGCGATCTCATCCATTGAAAGAGTTTCGCACAGGCGCTTTTGCAGGAGCTCACTGAAAAGTTTGTGATAACGGAACCATTCACGCCGATTGTCGAGCGGCACGATGAACAGGTTGGCACGCTCGAGCATGTTAAGCATGGCCTGGCTATCCTGCCTCCCGCTGATGGCATCACACAATGAGGCATTCAAACGGCCGAGAATGGAGGTTTGCTGCAGAAAACGCTGGAATTCTACCGGCTGGCGTTGCAGTACTTCCTCCAGCAGGTAATCAGCAATGTAGCGATCATTACCGCTGAAAGCCGCAACAAAGGCGTGTCGGTCAGTCTCGTCCTGCATGGAGAGCGCCGCCATTAGCAGACCGGCGATCCAGCCCTCGGTGCGTTGACCGAGTGCAAGGATATCCTCATCTGCCAGGTCCAGGTGCATGGCATGGTTCAGGAAAGTTTTAATCTCATCTGGTGTGAAACGCAGGTCGGTGGCACGAATTTCTACCATTTGCCCGCTCCCGCGCCGCCTGGCCAGGTTCAGGGGTGGATCGGAGCGGGTGGTGATGACCAGCCGCATCTGTGGCGGCAAGTGGTCGAGCAGGAAGTTGAGACTGTTATGGATCCCAGCGTTTTCGATTACATGGTAATCTTCAAGAACGAGAATGAATTCCTTCTCAATGCTGAGAATGTCATTGACCAGTCCCGTGATGATTTGCTGGATGACCGGCGCCTGCATGGCTGTGAGCGCCGGGCGCAAGCTTTCGCCGATCCGGCTGTCAATGGATTGGAGAGCAGCATCCATATAACGCCAGAAACCCAGCAGGTCGTTATCGCCTTCATCGAGTGCCAGCCAAGCAAGGGGAAGTTGGCTCGCCCGAGCCCATTCAGCGACCAGGGTCGTCTTGCCAAATCCTGCCGGGGCGGAGATGAGTGCGGGAATGCCCGCCTGCCGGGCATGGTCTAGTTTATCCAGCAAGGATTTTCGCGGCACATGATTGGGCCTCATGGGCGGGGCAAAAAGTTTTGTTTTGAGCAATCCTTCTGGCATAGCGTGATTATATCTCTATGATTGTATGCCGATGCCAACAGGTCGCTTTATAAGAGGGTAGCTTGGTCAGGTGATTTTCGTTTCTGGAATATCGTCCACCGAGGCAATCCCCTCTTTCAACGCGTATAATGCCGCCTGCGTGCGGCTGGCAAGGTGGAGCTTGTTGAGGATGTTGCTTACATGGGTGTGAACGGTCTCCTCGGCAATGACCAGATCCCCAGCAATTTCCTTGTTGTTCTTTCCTTGCGCAACCAGTCGCAGGATTTCCATCTCACGTGCCGTTAGTGGGTCGGGGGTCAAAGGCTTCTGCTGCGGCGTGGACAATTCATTAAGAACTTTCCGTGCAACCGAAGGGTCCAGGGATGGCTCTCCGCGAAAGACCTGCCGGATTGCCTGGACCAATTCCTGGGGTCCCGAATCCTTCAATAGATACCCCAACGCCCCAGCTTTGATTGCGGGAAAGACTTGCTCATCAGCTGCGAAACTTGTCAGAACCAGGACACGCGCTCCAGGCTGCCTGTTAGTGATTTCTCGTGTGGCCAGAATGCCATCCATTTTTGGCATCATCAGGTCCATGAGAATGACATCCGGATGCAGTGTTTGTTCCTTGGTGACCGCCTCCGCACCATCCTCTGCTTCTCCGATAACCTGAATATCGCGTTTGGTTGCTAGTAATGCGCGGATCCCCTTTCGTACAATTTCGTGGTCATCGACGATTAGAACCCGAATGGTTGTAGCCGTCATTTACTATGCTTCTTTCTGAGGCAATCTAGCCTCTGCATGGTTGTTGTGTTTATGGTGGTTTGTTGGAACCTGCACAATAATGGTTGTGCCCTTGCCGGGGGAACTGATGATTTGGATTGAACCGTCCATTTTCTTGGAACGTTCCTGCATGCTTGGTATTCCAAAACCTCCTATTCCATCGACGGTTGGATTGAATCCCACCCCGTCATCTGAAATTTCCATTTTGGCTTCAGCCTCTCCAAAATGCAGGTAAATTTGTACGGAATTTGCATGCGCATGCTTGAGTGCATTATTCAAGGCTTCATGTGCGATGTTGTAAAGCTCCTCTTGAACAGGACGTCCTATATTTTCTTTGCCTTCAACTAATAATTCGGCATGCATCCCCCCGCGCCGTTCCACGGCGTCCAACCGGGCTTGCAGGGCCGCGGCCAGTCCACCCTGCCCGGGAACCGATCTGTGCAACTCAAAGATAAGCAGGCGCATTTCCCGCAGTGCTTCCTGAGCCGTATCACGCAGTTCACGCAAGTGCCCTGCTGCAGTCACCGTATCACCTGTGGCAAGCAAGTCTTTCGCGGCTTCAGCGTACAGGGTAACGCTATACAACAATTGCGTCACCGAATCATGTAATTCCCTCGCGAGGCGGGTGCGTTCCTCAAAGACCGCCATATCCTGCCGCCTGCGTAACAGACTTTGTAATTGTCGTGCCATATTGTTCAACCGTTGGGCGAATTGCGATATCTCGTCTCCGGTAGTGTCATCAAGGTAGTGCGAAAAATCGCCCTCGCTCCAACGATCGGTGGTTGAAGATAAATGATTGAACCGTTTCACCATTCCATGGGAGAAGAAGTAACCAAAGACTGTTCCCATGATTCCTGCAAACAAAAGAAATACGGCCAGGCTTCCTCCAGCGACGTCAAGGAGATAGCGAGGAACATCCTCCTGGGTGGGAACAGCGTCGATAAGAATCGCAATGACGCCCGTCACGTGTTTTGGATCCCCGCCGGCGCGGTTGAAGCACGGGGCGGCGAAAACATAGCGTTGATCCTTTTCAAGTTCAGTGTACAAAAGATTCGAATCTGTTGTTCCCGCCAGGGCAGCTCTAAATGGTTTATCCAGACCCGGAACCCGCGTAGTATTAAATACCCTGCCAACCTGGTCGCGAAATGCTGGATCATCCGGGACTGAGGCTCCCAAAAGGGTGCCATCGGGTTTGAAGACTGCAATACGAAGCTCAGCTAATGTCGACGCTGTGACTTTCACCTGTCCGATGCGAAATAACTGATACTGAGCGAAGACAGACTGCATTTTGGTCAACATACGGTTGACCAGGTTTAGGTCCTGCGGCGTTTGTGAAAGGATCTGGCAATAATACAAGTAAGAACTGGTTTCGTTTTCGATATTCATAAAACCGTCAATGTAATTCGTAGGAGAATACCCGGGAGGCAAATAGACTTCTGCCTGAAATATGCGGATCAACAGAATCCCTCCCAGTACAAGTGTGATTACCAGCAGAGTGCCCACTGTCACTAGGGTGTAGTTCAAAGTCAGTCTCCAGCGAAGTTGACGAAAGATGTTCATGGCTACCTGCTCATCCTAATAGTTTGCGGAGGAAGTGTTCCAACAGGAAACTTGTGAATTCTGTCCTTTGCCGGCTAATCCGACTCCAGATGACCTGTTCCGAATAAGGCTAGAGGGATTCCCTAGCTCATGCCGGTTTTCTGTAACCTGGCTTCCCCTCGGTGATCTCGCGTGCAGGGAAGAGAACATTATTTACTCCGTTTATCCATGAGGCGGTCTGGTTCCAGTCTGGGCAGGGTGTTCATGGGCATTCACAGGCACCCGCACGATAACGGTTGTACCCTTGCCCGGCGTACTGACAATTTGAAATGAGCCACCGATTTTCTGGGAGCGCTCCTGCATGCCTGGAATGCCAAACCCACCTCTCATTCCATCCGCGGCAGGTTCAAATCCCGTCCCGTCGTCGTAAATTTGAATCTTGGTATCAGCCTCCCCAAAACGCAAATGAATTCGAACGGAGTGTGCGTGAGCATGCTTGAGCGCATTGTTCAACGCTTCCTGGGCAATGTTGTAAAGCTCTGCCTGGACAGGGCGAGATATTTGTTCGCTACCTTCAACCACCAATTCGGCATGCATCCCGCCGCGCCTTTCCACGGCATCCAGCCGGGCTTGCAGGGTTGCGGCTAGCCCGCTTTTTACGAGTTCAGGCCGGTGCAACTCGAAGATGAGCAGGCGCATTTCCCGCAGCGCCTCCTGGGCGGTATCGCGCAGTTCACGCAGATGGCCAGCCGCGGTCTTTGTCTCGCCCGAGTCGAGCAATTCTGCTGTGGCCTCAGCATAAAGGGTTACACTGTACAATAGTTGCGTAACAGAGTCGTGTAATTCGCGTGCCAGGCGGCTGCGCTCGGTCGCTATTGCAGTCTGTTCAGCCTGCTCGTATAGCCGCGCATTTTCCACGGCCATGCCTACCTGCTGCCCCACTGCCTCCAGTAGCACCAACTCCTCCTGCGTGAGCACCCTCGGCGTGCGTGTGTTGAGCACAAGCATGCCGACCATTTTCTCTTTTGCGATCAATGGCACGCCGACAACCAATTGAATCCCTTCCCGCAGCAGGTTGGCCTTTAAGATGCCTTCAGGATAATCTTCCTTGACCTTCCAGACCAGCGGGTGCGTGCCCTCCAATGATTTGCCCGCCAGCGCTGACGCAAGCGGCCAGCGTGCGCCCAACGAAATGTTGGTATCCTGGGTACTGCTGTAGGCAATCAGAATCAATTCTTGGGTCGCTTCATCCAATGTCAAGGCGGAGCCGGCGGTCATTTGGGTGACTTCCATGGTCCGCTCTAATGCATCCTGCATCACTTCCTTGAGGTCGAGCGAGCGATTAACCACGCCGGTGATCGCATTGAGGATTGCCAGGTCATGGGTACGTTGCTCAACCCGCTTTGCGAGCTCACGGTTCCTGGCCTCAACGTCCCTGACCCGCAGCCGGTAACCGCCGAAAGCGCCTGCTCCTGCCACCAAGCAAACCATTCCGATGAACCACCACGTTTGCCAGAAAGGCGGCATGATGTGGATGCGAATCGCTGTCCCTTCTGAATTCCAAACCCCATCATTGTTGGAAGCTTTCACCCGGAAGGTATAATTTCCACCGCCCAGGTTGGTATAACTGGCATAACGGCGTGTTCCGGCGTAGACCCAGTCTTGGTCCACTCCCTCCAACTTGTAGGCATATTGATTTTTCCCCGGTGCGTTGTAATCCAAGGCTGAAAAATCGAACGAAATAAAATTGTCACGGTAGGAAAGTTGAATGGTTTCGTTGGCAGTCAAGTCCGTCTGAACGGTCTTGTTATATTTCTGGAACGCAGTGATCACGAGAGGCGGCGGTGTGGGGTTATCCACCACCTGGGCCGGATAGAACGCGTTCAGGCCCTGTGTTCCTCCGAAAAACATTTCTCCGTTCCTGCTTTGGAAAAACGAACCTGGGTTGAATTGGTCTCCTTGTAACCCATCGCTAATGTCGTAATTGCGAAATGTCTTTGTGGTCGGGTCGAATTTTGAAAGGCCCTTATTGGTGCTCAACCACAGGTTTCCGCTTGGGTCTGCCAGGATGCCATAGATTGTGTCATCCGGTAAGCCGTCCTTCTCGTTGTAATTAGTAAAGGAATGGGTGGCGCGATCGAAGCGGTTCAATCCACCTCCGAAGGTTCCAATCCACATCGTCCCACTTGGATCCTCGAAGATGCAACTCACCTCATCGCTGCTCAGACTGGAAGGATTCTTGGGGTTGTTCCGGTATACCGTAAAATGGCTTGTATGGCCATCCCAAAGATCGACCCCTCCGAATGTGCCGATCCACAAAATACCAGTGTGATCCTCTGTAATCGCCCTTACCTGATCGTCGCTCAGGCTAGCCGGATCAGATGCATCATGCTGATAGTGAGTAAAGGTCCATGTCGCCTGGTCAAACCGGTTTAGGCCTCCGCGCTGTGTGCCGATCCATAACTTTCCCAGATGATCTTCAAAAATCGAAAAAACATCGTCATTGCTCAGGCTATTTGGATCTGCGCTGTCATGCCGATAACTCGTAAAGGTGCCTGTACCTGGATCGAATCGGGCGAGGCCGCCACGTTCCATTCCAACCCACAAATTGCCGTTGTGGTCCTCCAATATGGACCGGATCTCGTTGCTGCTCAAACTGGTCGGATCCCCCGGTTTGTTCTGATAGACCGTGACTGTCCCCGTGTTAGGATCTAATCGGTCAAGCCCTGCGAAGAAAGACCCGACCCACAGGCTGCCGAGGTGATCTTCGTTTATCGACCAGATGTTGTTGTCGCTTAAGCTGTTCGATATGCCAGGATAATGCTGGTACAAGGCAAATTTCTGGGTAGCAGGCGCATATTTGTCCAACCCCCCAGAAGTCCCGATCCACATTACACCCGAGCGATCCTCGTAAATGGATCGGATTGAATCGCTGACCAGGCTGTTCGGATCGTTTGGGTCGTGAATATAGTTAACAAATCGATTTTGTGTTTTGTCGAAAAGATCCAAACCTTTTCTGGTTCCAAACCAAAGCCCCCCTTTGGAGTCCTTCAGAAAACAAGTAACCGAATTATCGCTGAGGCTATTAGGGTTATTTGTGTCATGATTATATTCGGTCAACTGGTTCTTGCTCCGATTCCATTCGAATAATCCGCTAGCGGTTCCAATCCACAATGCACCTTGCCTATCCTCGGCGATGGTCAACACATCAGCATTTCCGATAAATGGCGAACCTGCGACTGATTG
>JBEKVG010000071.1:0-9089 GCA_049514195.1 Anaerolineales bacterium
ATCTCTGCTACCTTTTGTTCAGTAATATCCAGCATTACCCCGTGCCACCAAAGCGGCTTGCCATTCGAATCGAATAGAATGGTTGCCTCATCCCGGATCCAAACGACTCGCCCCTCTTTCGCAATTAATCGGTACTCGATGCGGAATCTGTCACCAGTCCGGTTGGATCTTTCGTTCTCTGCTAACACCCTGTCCCGATCTTCCGGGTGGAGAATATTTCGCCAAAGGGCAGGGTCAGAAATCCACTCCTTTGGGGTATAGCCTGAAAGCTTTGTGATTTGAGGGCTGATGTAAAGCGTGCTGCTCATTTCATCTATGGAATCCGTATAAACCGCAGCCGGAATCTGTTCGATTAATGTATGGTATTTCGCTTCCGCATCCGTTAACGCCTGTTCGGTTCTTTTGAAGTCTGTAATTTCCACCATGACACCGATCAATCCAACAGCTTTACCATCTTCTTGGGTCAGGCGGCTGGATGTATGAACATTGTGGATCTTGCCTTCTTTATCTAGAATTCGAAACTCATAAGGTTCTGTCCGGCCAGCAAGAGTGCGTTTAAAACTGGATTTCAACCCGGGCAAATCATCCGGGTAAACAAATGTCTCAAATGTACTGCCAAGCACTTGATCCACTTTATATCCCGATAATTGTTCAATTACTGGGTTAATAAATGTGAATGTACCTCGGAGGTCTATTGAAAAAACCACTTCATGTAAATTTTCGATTAATGTGCGATAAATATCACTGGATTCTTCCAGATTCTCACCCCCCTGCATCGACTTGAAATCACTTTTCCCAAGACTCTTTCGACCGGGCTTCTTGGCTAAATGGGAATCTGCTAAGGGTTTTATATTCATAAAAATGATTATAGGTCATTTATTCTATAATGCACAGTTATGCCCTATGACAGTAAATAAGCTGTAAGGCGGCAGAAAAAAACCTGTTTTTAGAGAATAAAAGAAAGAAATTTGGCAATAAAGAACGTGTGTTCTGGTTGGGATTGCTACCAAATTGCTTTCAAAATAGTGCCTTCAGCCCATAACCCCCATATGTAGCAGAAGGGAAAATACATATTGGCTGTATGTGGCGGATAAAACTGGGAAGAAGGGATGGAAAAAGGGCTGAATGATTAAAGGTCATTCAGCCGTATTTTGCATGATATTGGATAATCATTACTCTCAACCGATCCAATATTACAATGAAACTAAGTGAGGTCTTAATTATTTTTAGATCTACCTGGGATTGGTGAGTCCCAGTCTATTTTGAAAAACCCGCTTTTAATTGCTCGACGTTTTTCCCTTAAAATTAAAACGAGCCCTTTCGGACCCGTTATTTAAAGAGGCGTCGACGGGATTTGAACCCGTGATGAGGGTTTTGCAGACCCTTGCCTTGCCGCTTGGCCACGACGCCAATTATAGGTTCATTATAAATTGAGGATTGCTGATTGACAATCCGCAATCCTCAAACTTGAGAGCGGGCGATGGGATTCGAACCCACGACCTTCTCCTTGGCAAGGAGACGTTCTACCACTGAACCACGCCCGCAGAAAGCCTGATTATCAGGCCGAGTGCCGAGAGCCAGGATCGGACTGGCGACACCGCAATTTTCAGTCGCGTGCTCTACCAACTGAGCTATCTCGGCCTGGAGAGGAACCACCTGTGAAGCGGAAGGATTTTACACGTAGAGAGATAGATTGTCAAGCAAATGTCAAAATGGATTTTACAATCATTTTACATGCAGGTCATCCGCCGGTTACTTGCCACACCTAAAATACAGGTAATAGTGTGTAACCAAAAAGGAGATGAAATTATGTGCAAAATGACCGCTCTGTTCAAAAAAATCGCCTTGGCTATTCTGGTACTTGCAATCGGGTTAGCCGTAGTTCCCATAACTGGCGCATCGGCTGACAGCCTGTATGGTCAAACCAATGCCCAGCCGAATTACGTACGGCTAGAGAATATCTGGGTACGCGAGCAGGCAATTTACCAGCGCCAAAGCAACCGACTGGCAAATGCCAGCACTTTCATTGCCAGAGTGCAAGCCCTGATCGACAAGGCTAACGGGAAAGGCTGGGACACTTCCGGTGTCCAGGCCGCGCTGAATGCACTCAGCGCCATCATCCCGGCCGTCCAAGCCGCCCATGATCCAGGAGCCGCGATCATTGCCAGCCATGCCGGTTTTAATGCTGCCGGCAAGGTCATCGATCGCACAACCGCCATCGCCACAGCGAAATCCCTCGCACAGGTGCTCAAAAACACCCGCACCGCTATGAACGGGACTGGCAAGGCATTAATCGAGGCGATCAGGGCCTTCCGCACCGCCCATCCTCGCCCAACCACTACCCCTGCCCCGTAGACAAGTTCCCCTTCCCCAAAGAGACACGGCCTCCCGCCGTGTCTCTTTTTTGCAGTAAAATCAGGAAGCATCATCTCCATAAGGATGACAGGGATTCACCTGGTAATGAGAACTTGTATCAATAAACCAAGACCACGAGGCAAGCATGGACAAAAAAGTCATTGTAAGTGAGAAAGCTCCCAAAGCCATCGGCCCATATTCCGTCGCTATCCGATCTGGAATGTTCGTCTTTGCTTCTGGACAGCTTGGCTTGGACCCACAGAGCGGGGATCTTGTACCGGGCGGGATCGAAGTGGAGACGCGGCAGGCGCTCACCAACATTCGCTATGTGTTGGCAGATTCCGGGTCCGGCTTGGAGGCAGCCGTCAAGACCACTGTCTTCCTGAAAGACATGGCAGACTTCTCGAAAATGAATGCCATCTATGCCGAATTCTTCCCGGAAAACCCGCCTGCCCGTAGTACTGTCCAGGTAACGGCCCTACCCAAAGGCGGCAGTGTTGAGATAGAAGTAGTGGCTCTCGCAAAATGAGTTCCGAGCTGATCCTGCTGGTTGACGACGAACCCTCCATCGTTCAGCTCGCTCGCATGTACCTGGAGCGTGAGAACTTCCGCGTGGAAGCAGCCGGGGATGGAGAAGCAGCCCTGGAGGCCATTAAGCGTTTGAACCCTAATCTGGTTGTGCTGGATGTTATGCTCCCCAGGCTGGACGGCTTAGAAGTCTGCCGCCGTTTACGGGCGGAGAAGAATCCAGTGGCAATCATTATGCTGACCGCCCGCGACGAGGATATCGATAAGATCCTCGGCCTGGAACTTGGCGCTGACGACTATCTGACCAAACCTTTCAACCCGCTAGAACTTGTTGCACGCATCAAGGCAATTTTACGGCGCGCTGAACGTGTCTTTCAACCAGATGCTGTTCCCATACACCTGGCTGACTTGACAATTGACCCCGTCCGCCGCGAAGTGCACATCGCCGGACAGACCCTCGACCTGCGCACGCAGGAATTTGAAGTACTGTTGACCTTAGCCAGCCAACCCGGACGCGTCTTCACACGCGAGCAGTTGCTTCAGCAGGCCTGGGGCTTTGATTTCTATGGCCAGACCCGCACCGTGGATGTTCATATCGCTCACTTGCGCAAGAAAATGATGGGAAGTTCGGTGAATATCGATACCATCACAGGGATTGGATACAAACTGGTAGTTTGATGTTCGCTTCCCTTCGTTGGAGATTGTGGTGGAGTTATGTATTGGTCACGATGGCCGCACTTGCCATTGTGGCATTAGTGCTAGTCATATACATCATTCGAAATCCATCCACCTATCGTCAAGCCACCGCCAAACTGACCGTTGTTGCTGCCCTCCTGCGTAGAAATGAAGCCAATCTGGCCAGTTTAACCACGGCGGAACTCCAAACGCACATTGAACAGGTTGGTCAGAACTCCGACGTCCGGATCGTCATCTTCAACAAGAAGCGCCAACTGATGGCCGATTCGCAATCCGCACAACAGAGTCCTCTAACAATGCCGCTGCTCCCCCGCTTGCGGGTCTCATCTGTGTTGCGCGACCGGAATGGTCAATCCTGGCTCTATATTATCCAGCACCTAAACAATGGACAATGGCTGATGGTGGCCGTTCCGCGTCCACCCGTTCCATTAATAACTGTCTTAAGTGACGAATTAATGCTTCCAATCCTAGGGGCAGCAATAGTAGCTTTGACCATTTCCCTATTCTTGGCGTTCTGGTTGGCTCGCTGGATTGGAAATCCGCTTCAACATTTAGTGGTCGCTTCCCGACAGATGCCATCTCCGGATGCATTACCGATAAAACCGCGCGGACCGCAGGAGGTCCAAGAGTTGACGCAGGCCTTCAATGAGATGAATACCCGCGTAAAAGTTTCTCAAAAATCCCAGCGAGATTTTGTCGCCAACGTGTCACATGAGCTCAAAACGCCATTGACTTCCATCCAAGGCTTTGCTCAGGCCATCCTCGATGGTACAGCGGATAAGCCTGAATCCCGCCAGCAGGCCGCCAGGATTATTTACAACGAGGCCGGATTCATGCATCGGATGGTGCTGGATTTGCTTGATCTGGCTCGCCTGGATGCCGGAACGCTGGACCTCCAGCGCACTCCCGTGGATTTGCCCGGTTTGCTGAGGAATGTGGTCGAGAAATTCACCCCACAGGCACACGCGGCGGGCGTTTCAATACGTGTGGACTCACCGGCCCTACCAGCCATCACAGGTGACGGAGACCGGCTGGCACAAGTCTTCACCAACTTGGTGGATAACGCCCTGAAAAACACGCCTGCCGGGGGCAGTATCACATTGCTGGCAAGGTTGATTGGCCCCTCAACTGAACTCGGGACAGGCTCTGCTGTTCAAGTGGATGTGGCAGATACCGGGGTTGGCATAGCACCGGAAGTGCTTCCACATATCTTTGAGCGGTTCTACCAGGCTGACCCGTCCCGGCCAGGTGGGGAGAAGCACGGAACCGGGCTGGGTCTGGCAATTGTCAAAGAAATTGTGGGGACTCACGGTGGTAAAATAAATGTTCGCAGCACGCCGAACGCCGGTTGCACATTTTCCGTCATCCTGCCCCTAACATCAACGGACACCTCTGCCAACATCCGGCACAAAAAATAGATCATCATGCCTTCCGTTTCCATAATTATTCCCTGTTATAACGAGCAAGACACAATCTATAAACTGCTTGAGGCCATCTACACACAGACTTTTCCGCGCACTGACCTGGAGGTGGTCATCTCGGATGGCATGTCCTCAGATGGGACACAAGCGGAGATTGTTGCCTTTTCCGATTCCCACCCGGACATGCACATTTCCGTGGTGAAAAACCCCACACGCAACATTGCCGCCGCATTAAATCGTGCCATAAAAGAAACGCATGGCGAGATTATCATTCGCCTGGACGCGCACTCAATACCTTATCCCGACTATATAGAACGCAGTGTCACAGACCTGGAGGTGGGTCTCGGCGAAAACGTAGGCGGGATATGGGAGATCCATCCCGGCGCACAAACGTGGGTGGCACAATCGATTGCCGTGGCTGCATCCCATCGCCTGGGCGTGGGTGATGCCCTTTACCGCCACACCGAAAATGCCGCCCTGGTGGACACTGTTCCCTTTGGCGCCTTCAGGCGCGAATTGTTGGCATTAATCGGCTTCTTCGACGAGTCACTTCTTACCAACGAGGATTATGAGTTTAACGCGCGCATCCGCAAGTCGGGCGGCAAGGTCTGGCTCGATCCATCTATCCGTTCAGTCTATATATCCCGGCCCACACTGGCAAAACTTGCAAAGCAATACGCACGTTATGGATTTTGGAAATGGCGCATGTTACGTCGCTATCCTGAGACCTTACGTTGGCGGCAAGTACTCCCACCGTTGTTTGTATTGAGTCTGTGCGTGGGAGCCGGCCTGGCTATTTTTCTGCCTATTTTTCGGGTACTGCTGGTTGTTGAAATCTTCGTTTACCTTATCGTTCTGGTTGCTGCAGGAGTCCAGGCTGCCATGCGCCAGAAGAAAATCTACCTCGTGATCGGTTTGCCACTTGCGATCGCAACCATGCACATTACCTGGGGTGCAGGCTTCTTATGGAGTATGATTAAGGAGATTTTCACCGTCCGGAACCTGGAGAAGAAGTAATGCAACCAATTGCACGATCCAAGCAAATTGGCTGGCACGTACGAACGCGCGAACAACGAAATATCTTGTTGGTAGGCGACGCGTTCGCTTCAATACTGGCACTCTTATGCAGCCTGTATTTCTGGGGACAAAAAGATGCATGGCTCAAGTTCTCGCTGAATTTCCTCAAGCAGCGCGTTGAATTCTGGTTCTACCTGCTCCCACTGGTCTGGATGGTATTTCTGGTTGAATTATACGACCCGCATCGCGCCAGAGACTTGCGCCAAACGGTGGCAGGAATTTCCCTGGCTGCACTGGCAGGACTCTTATTTTATGCGCTGGTCTATCTAATATCGCCCAAAGGCTCTCTGCCTCGCCTGGGAATTGGCATTTTCCTGATTTTCGCATCCATCCTAACGCTGATCTGGCGGCTTGTGTATATCCAGATTTTCACCGCCCAGGCATTTCTCCGCCGGGTGCTGATAATCGGCGCCGGCAACGCTGGCGAGACGCTTGCGCGGGTCTACAATAACCTGCGTCCACAGCCGTTTTTTCTGGTTGGCTTCATGGATGATGATCCGAAGAAGATCGGCAAAAGCCTGGAAGGGTTCCCCATTCTGGCCGGGAACGATCGTTTGCTTGAAATCATTGAGTCAAAAGCAATTACGGAGCTCGTCATTGCCATAACAGGAGAAGTACAGGGTAGTACCTTCCAGATTCTCCTGGATGCCCAGGAGAGAGGCGTGGATATTATTCCAATGCCAAACCTGTACGAGGAATTGATGGGGCGCGTCCCCATCCATCACCTGGAATCCGAATGGCTGATCCGTTCCTTCGTGAACGATGCACGCGTCGGCGGGTTTTACGAGTTGGCAAAGCGCTTGCTTGACATCCTTATTGGGCTGGCCGGTATGAGCATCTGTATCCTGCTTACCCCCATCAGTGCCATCATAATCCTAGTGGATAGTGGTTTCCCCATTCTTTACAAGCAGATCCGCTCTGGTAAAGGTGGAAAGTTGTATAACATTTACAAGTTTCGCACAATGTACCAGGATGCTGAAAAAGACGGCAAGGTGCAAGTTACTCATGAAAATGACGAACGCATCACACGTGTAGGCGGCTTCCTGAGGCGCACGCACATTGATGAATTGCCGCAATTCTGGAACGTCCTGCGCGGCGAAATGAGTATTGTTGGACCGCGCGCTGAACGGCCCGAATTGATTATCGAATATCAGAAAAAAATCCCCTTGTACAGGGCTCGCTTGCTGGTCAAGCCTGGCATGACCGGTTGGGCGCAGGTCAACTTTGGGTATTCTGCCACAATCCCCCAAACTGTCATAAAACTGGAATATGACCTGTATTACATCAAGAATCGCACTTTAATGATGGATATTCTCATTATTCTGCGCACTGTGACACAGGTTATTGGGTTTCGAGGAAGATAGCTGAATGCGCGCCCTAGTTACCGGCGGCGCCGGATTTATCGGTTCTCATATTGTAGAAGAGCTCCTGCGAAGCGGTGCTTCCGTCCGCGTCTTGGATAACTTTTCCTCCGGGAAGCGTGAAAACCTCGAAACGTTCCGAGGCGATCTGGAAATCCTGGAGGGTGATTTGCGCGACGAAGAGGCAATTAACGCCGCCATTCGGAATGTGAACCTTGTATTCCATCTGGCAGCCTTCATCTCCCCTCCGCAGTCCATGTTGGAACCTAAGACTTGTTTTTCCATCAACGTGGCCGGGACGGTGACCTTACTGGAAGCGGCCCGCCATGCCGGTGTACACAAAGTGGTGCTGTCTTCTAGTACGGCAGTATATGGCAATCCAGATAAATTCCCAACAGACGAGGAAATGCCACTTCGGCCATTATCGCCGTATGCTTTGTCCAAACAAGTGAACGAGCTCTATGCATGCCTCTACACACAGACCTTCAACCTGCCAGTAATTGCTCTACGCTATTTCAACGTCTACGGGCCACGCCAACGTCCCGATTCTGACTACGCGGCAGCCATCTCCATTTTTACCCGGCAGTTAGTGAATGGGGAACCAATCACGATCTACGGCGATGGCAAACAGAGCCGTGATTTCATTTTCGTTAAGGATGTGGTACGCGCCAACCTCCGGGCTGCAGAATCGAATGCAGCCGGTGAGGTCTTTAATATCTGTACCGGACAGGAAACAACTCTGCTTGACATACTTGAGGAGCTGAGCGAGATATCGCCACGCCAACCCGAGGTACACTTCGAAGCACCAAGGCCGGGTGACGTTTATCGTTCCAAAGGTGATCCGGATAAAGCTGCTGCGATCCTAGGCTTTCGCGCCGAGACGTCTCTGGCAAATGGCTTGGCAAAAACTGTGGAATGGATGAAAAGCAAATGAAAACAAAATTGCATTTTCGACTCCCCAACCCTTTTAGAAAAGCAAATTTGCGTTTGCGACTCCCCAACGCTTTTGTATTATTGGCAGATATTATCATCACTGCGGTCTCCATCATAGCTGCTTTTGCTCTCCGGTTGGAGGGCGACATAGTCACTAACTTCATTAAATCCCTCTACTGGATGGTTCTTATCAGCCTCCTTGTAAAACCAATCATCTATTATCTTTTTGGCCTTTACCGTCGCTTGTGGGCCTACGCCAGCGTAAATGAATTAACCCTCATCAGCACTTCGGTGAGCGTTGCCTCTGCCGTTTTCTCAGCCATTATGGCTATCCTCTACGTCACCCGGATATTGAATTTTCCACGTACTATCCTCCTGATTGACTGGCTGCTTTCCCTGGTTGGCATCGGCGGCTTGCGGTTTTCCATCCGGTTACTGGCAGAAGGGCGCGCGGCCAGCAAAAAGCCCATGCCAAGGAAGGCCAGAAATGTCTTGGTCATTGGCGCTGGCGATGCTGGTGCGCTGGTGGTACGAGAAATGCAGAAAAACCCACAACTCGGACTGCGTCCGGTTGGCTACCTGGATGATGACCTGGCCAAGCAACGCCATCAAATCCATGGTGTCTCGGTGGTTGGCAAACTCACCGATTTGCGCCGCGCTCTGGATCATCGCCACGTAGACGAGGTCATCATAGCCATCCCTAGCGCAGGTGGGAAAG
>JBEKVG010000072.1:0-9071 GCA_049514195.1 Anaerolineales bacterium
GCGGCTTTTGGGCTTTGCGTACTGCTACGAATCCCCTAGCCGCGGGGTAGTTGACTTTGTTCTAAAAAATCTCTATACTGTAATTGTCAAAAGGAGTTTTCTGTTTCTTTTCACGCAGGAGGTAGTGCCATGACAAAGATTAAACTCATACACATCCTTTTTATCATAGCTTTGGTACTTTGTACAACGGGAACGGCATTTGTGGTAAATCCGGGGCCAGTTTCGACAGCACCCACATTGAAACTGACCGTAACGCAAAGCCCCTTGACGATCTATCCGCCGGTAATGATCTACAAGGCACAACTGAGTTCTCTTCCTACAACGTCCTCAGTACAATTGAAGGTTGATTTTTACAATATGGCAGGCACAGGCCTGGTTTATCTCGGATCAGCACCAGTAGATCGGACGGGGACGGCGGTTCTCAATAGACAAATGAAAGCGGGTACATACACAGCGATTTCCCGCATTGTGATTAATTGGCAGATAATCTGGTCGAACAAGGTAATGTATAAGGTCCAATAAGTCGTTCTCCACTTTCTCTTCCGGGGTTTGCCAGAACTGCGAGATAATCTAGCAGGGGTCTCTCCTACCCCGCCACTTTTAAAAGTGCCTCACTGTTTGATCGCACTCACTAAAGGAGACTTCCTATGGATACACTTTTTCTTGTCTCACTCATCGTCTCGGCTGTCTTTGGGATCGGCTTTTTGTTTATCCCTGGACCCATGCTTGGGCCATTTGGCGTGACTCTCAATGCCACTGCAACAACCTTTGCGCGCCTGTTTGGATCCACGTTGATCAGCTTTGCCATCCTGCTCTGGTTCGCCCGCCAATCCAAGGTCATTATGTTAAAGAAAGGGCTGGTCTACAGTCTCTTCACCTATTATCTGGTGAGCAGCATCCTGCTCGTGATCACCCAACTGTCAGGCCTCATGAACGCTTTGGGCTGGAGTATCGTTGGTTTACATGTCATATTAATGGTTTGGTTTGGTGTCTTCCTCTTCAAGAAATAGGGCCGGTACCTTCACCCTACCCTCTCTCCGTAAATATACGACCTTCGGGAGAGCGGAACGCTCATGGCTTGCCAGAAATAACGCGCCTTTGCAGGCCTAGCGCTGGCCCTAGAATAGGAAATCCAGTGATATGAGGAGAAGCTACTATGATGTCTGCATGTGGAGTTCTTTGTTCAGTACGATCATCGCAAAAGGTTGGCAGCCGCACGCGCGGCATTTCATAATCGGCCGTAAGCTTATGGCATACTGCTAAAACCTTAACCCTGGTCCTCGCCACTGCGGGCGCACCTCCCAAGAGCAAAGAGGGGGAAATCTGAATACCTTTTGTCAAGATTGTGTATAATTTGGGGAACAAAAATGTCAGCGAAGCATTCACACACATTTCTTCTCCTCAGTCTGGTTGGTTGGATGATGGCTTCATGCACGCTCGCCCGACCATCAATAGCATTTCTATTTGAAGGCTCTGCTTCGCCGGATCAGAGCCATACACTTGCCGAGTTTCCACTCTCAAAAGGTACCATATGGGTTTATTCGTACACGGAGTATGAACCGACCACAACCAACCCAACCCAAATTACCAAGGCTGCTTATCTTTTTACCGAGACAATCCTTGGCACGCAATCGGTACCGTCCTATTTTATCGCCCATGTGCAACATGAAGAACGTCTAGTCAAGGCCGATCCCGACTGGATATACACAGAGTCAAGCCGCCCGAAGGAGTTCTGGTACGTCGTCAGGGGGCAACAGGTTTATGAAAGTGCTCTGCCACTTGACTTGACCAATATTCAGACCGACACCTTGCTTTTGGCATTTGACTTCCCGCTTGTGCTTGGTAAAAGCTGGTGCCCGTCTATATATGTCAAAGGCGAGAAAATCCAGGACTGCACCGCTTCTGGTAGAAGAACGGTTGCAAACCAGGAGAGTTATCAAACCCCTGCAGGCGACTTCAAGCAGTGCTACAAGCTGACCGAGGACTTTAATAGCGGCGGAGTCACTCGCTGGCTGTGTAATGGCATTGGCGTTGTTGCCGAAAAATATGACCATGCTGGCACACGTTTTGGGTTTCAGGAGACTCTTGCAAGTTTCTCAAGGGGGTCTCCATAGAGAAGCTCCGTGTCGGCTCTATTGCGTCTGCGCAAGGCAGGCGGCTCGGATGCCAGCAAATCACATCGTTTAGCTGCCTGGTGGGTCTTACGTAGAAAGAATCCTGAAAGATCACTCTTTTAGTTATCTCAAAAGGATAAAGGGTTGACCAAATTATGCGTTTTACCATCCCCTGATATCGAGGAATCCACGAATGAGAATATTGCCAGACACAATTCTTAAGGACTGTTATGATGTGATCGTGGTCGGGGCCGGCCTGGGTGGGATGACGGCTGGCAGCCTGTTGGCCAAACGCGGCCTTTCGGTTTTGATGATCGATCAACAGAACAAACCCGGAGGTGCGTGCACCTCCTTCAAACGCGAAGACCATGTTTTTGATGTCGGCGCCGCCATGTTGTATGGCTTCGGGGAAAAGGGCTTCCGGCCATTCCGCTTCCTGCTCAATGAGCTTGAAGAGCCAATTGATATTGTGGCGCATGTCACCCTGGCACGCATGACCTTTGAAGGGCATCCGATTGTCTTCTGGCCGGATATTGAGCGGTTTCTGCAGGAACTATACGCATTATTTCCGGAAGAAAAGGAGGGGCTGCAGGCGTTTTACACTGATCTGTACAAGATGTATGAAAATATCGTCATCAAGAATGAGGTCATAAGCCCGCCTTCCGAATTCTCCCCGCGCCAGGGCTTGCGCCGTCTGCTCAGCGATCCGTTGGCAATCTTGAAAATGCAAAAGCTGCTTTCGACCAGCACCCAGGATCTGCTGAACAAGTATTTTCATACCCCGGAAATCATCAATTTCTTCGATAAGCTCTGCTCTGCGTATTCCTATACAACCGCAGCAGAAACCCCGGCGGTGCTGGCAGCCACCATGTTCATTGACAATCATGTCGGTGGGGTATATTTCCCGGCCGGCGGAGCCCAGATGCTCCCCAATACAATCGAAAAAGCCTTCGAGCGGCTCGGCGGCCAAGTGCTTTATCGGAAGCTGGTGGATGAGATCCTTATTCAAGGGGATAAAGCTTATGGCGTGCGACTCCAGGATGGGGTTGAGATCCGTGCAGAGCGGGTCCTTGCCAATGCCACTGTCTGGAACATTTATGGCAAGCTGGTGCGTCCGGAGCATATTCCCCCGGAGCGTCTGGAATGGGTCCGGTCATTAGTGCCCACTTACCCCAGCATGACCCTCTATATGGTGGTGGATCGCCAGGGCATCCCGAAAGATATTTACCCATGGGAGATTTACATTGAGAACCGTCAGGGCATTGATTCCACCGACCTGACCCTTTACATTAACTCCTTGGTCGACACGACCCTCTGCCCGGCTGATGAACTGGTGGTGATGGCGATTGCCCCCAACATGTGTGACTGGCCGCATCCGGATGATCCACGCTACCAATCGGCGGATTATGAAGCACAGAAGCAGCATGAAGCTGGGCGCATGCTTGACCAGATTGAAGGGCATATCCCGGGGTTCCGCCAGCATATCCGCAATCTCATCATCGGAACACCCTCAACCATCGAACGCTTCCTGCTGAAGAACGGCGGCGCCGTGGGAGGGCCAAAGAACCAGATTGGGCAGGAGATGTTGAAACGCCTGCATGCCCGCAGCGAGTGGAAGAATCTCTATTTTTGTGGAGATTCCACCGTCATGGGTACCGGCGCACCAGCCACGACCGTTTCGGGGGTGGGCGCGGCCAATGTGATCCTGCGCGAGCTGCGCCTGCCAGAGTACGATGCACACAAATTCTCCAAGCAATATGTCAATCTGGTTGATCTGCCATATCGCCGTCCGGATTACCGTTCAGGGGATGCAATCACGTCCAGAAATGCACACCTCGCTGCATCCCATTGCCAGGGTTGCCAGACACCCGCCTGCGTGGCTGGCTGTCCCGCTGGCATTGATATACCCGGTTTCTTGCGGCGCATGGAGGCCGGGAATTTCGCTGGTGCAGCCCGCTTGATCCGTGAAAAGAATCTCTTTGGCGAAGTCTGCGGCTTGCTTTGCGCAGCGGATCTTACTTGCCAGCGGAATTGTTACCGGCGCGATTTCACCGGCAAGCCGGTGCGGATTGCCGAACTGCAACGCTGGGTCTGCGCCGAAGCGGACCAGGCTGGCTGGTTGAAATTGGCTCCGCCCGTTTCTGGTCCAAAGGTTGCTGTGATTGGAGGGGGTCCATCGGCGTTGAGCTGCGCTTATTACCTTGCTCTGGCTGGTTGCAGGGTGAGCGTCTTTGCCCGGGAGGAACAGCCGGGCGACGCACTGCTGAGACAATCCGATTCCACCGGTATGCTTGGAACAGCCGTCCAACATGACGTGCAAGGCATCATGTCCAGTGGGATTGACTATAAGGGTGGCCTGAAGTCCATGAAAGAGCTGGATTTGGACAATATTCTCGAGAATTATGCGGCCGTTTACCTGACCGAATTAAGCCTTGAAGATAGCCCGGAAACATACACAACCTGGCTCGGCGCGAACTGGAGGGACTTGTTGGACCGGCAAACTGGCCAGGTGGAAAATCATCCTGGGGTGTTTTTCGGGGAGGAATTCTGGATGAACGGGGTCAGCGTGGTGGAGGCAGCTGCGGGCGGCCGGCAGGCCGCCATCGCAATCCAAAGGTACTTGAAAGGCACGCAGTAAAAAATACATGCTCTGGCCCGCCCTGGTATTGATTGCCTTTCTTTGCGGCTCTCTGCCATTTTCTGTATGGTTGGGAAAGCTCTTGCTGGGATTGGATGTGCGTCAATCTGGAGATGGGAATCCGGGGGCAACGAATGTATTCAAATCCGGCAGCCGGACCGTTGGACTTTTGGCCCTGATCTTGGACATCACAAAAGCAGCCGCACCGGTTGGCCTGGCTTATTACAACCTGGGCATGCGCGGGCTGCCCATGGCTTTAATCGCCATCGCACCCATCCTTGGGCATGTCTTCAGTCCCTTCCTGGGATTCCGGGGCGGCAAAGCCCTTTCCACTGCGCTGGGTGTTTGGATCGGCCTGACAATCTGGAAGGCTTCGCTGGCCGCCGTGATCGGAGTGTTGATCGGGATTGCCCTCTTTACCACGGCTGGTTGGGCGGTTATGCTGGCACTCGGCGCAGTTTTAACCGTGATCCTGCTCTGGATGCCGGACCCACTCCTGTTGCTGGTTTGGGCGGGTGAAACGCTCCTCCTGGCATGGACGCACCGGACTGACCTGAGCCGTAAACCCCGCCTGCACGCCTGGTTTACAAAGCGTTTTTTCCACTCCAAGAATTGATCGAAGCATGGCTGACTACTTTACGCATAATCTGATTATTGATCTGATCGTTTTTCAGATTGTAATCCTGCTGGTGATATTGAGCAATGTGCTCATTCTGCATCGTGCCAGGAGGCATGCTCAGCCACTCAAAGCTCCAATGGTCTCTATTCTTGTCCCGGCTCGCAATGAAGAAAAGAATATTGGCAGATGCATCCAATCGCTCCTGGCACAGGATTATCCTGCCTTTGAAGTCATCGCACTGGATGACAATTCCAGCGACGGCACGCTTGGCCTCCTCGAACAGATCGCCAACAGCCATCCCGGGTTGAAAGTGCTGTCAGGCAGCCCTCCGCCAGAAGGCCAGTTGGGCAAGAATTGGGCCTGCGCCCAGCTGGCTCAAGCGGCCCAGGGTGACCTGTTGTTCTTCACCGACGCGGATACTCTGCACCAGCCGCAAGCCCTCCAGGCGATTGTGGCCGCCCTGGTTGGAGAGCGGGCTGACCTGCTGACAGGTTTCCCACGCCAGGAGATGCACTCCTGGACAGAACGACTGCTTGTGCCTTTTTTTTCCTGGGCATTGCTTTGTTTCGATCCGCTCTGGCTGGCATACCAACTGCATCTTCCACTACTTTCCAACGCGGTCGGACAGATGATGGTTTTCCACCGGGAAGCCTACCTGGCCATCGGCGGACATGCAAAGGCTGGTTCATCGCTCGTGGAGGACCTGACGCTGGCAAAGAGAATCACCGCCGCAGGTCTACGCTGGCGCGTGGCGAATATCACCGATCTGGTCACCTGCCGGATGTACCATGATAAAAATGCAGCTTTTCATGGGTTTGCAAAAAACTACTTTGCCGAGTTTGGTTTTCGCCTGCTGCCTTACTTGTTCGTTTTTATCTGGCTGGTGGTGATATTCTGGGAGCCATTGATCATCTTGACACTGTTGGCCGTTGGACAGGTACCCCATGCCTGGCTGCATGAGCTGCTCACCTGCATCGGCCTCTCCCTGCTGCTGTGGCTGATTCCCTATTTTGAGCTGCATGTACCCATTGGACTGGGGCTACTTTATCCGCTCACAATCCTGGCGAATGAAGTGGTTGCCTTTCAATCCCTGCGTCTCAGCCTCGCTGGCCAGTTGACATGGAAAGAACGTCCCCTCCCCCGGCCGAAGTGGAGGTGGTTGTAATCATATCCTTTGCACATAGAGTACACCTGGGATTGCCCTATATCCTATTCCACAGCGGCCAAACTGGTAGATCCAGCGCTGCGCGAACGCATGATAGAACAAGTAATTTCTGCTGCAATGCTGTATCTACTAAATAAATAAAAGGTTCCTCCTCAGGTACCCGGTTCTAGCGTCCTTCCTACGCAATTGGGGGAAAATACGAGGGATAACTTATGCCAGCTCCCTGCAAATTCTAGCGGATGTATACATTTACCCTAAAATTCTTGGTTCTTCCTTGCTTTTTGGATGGGTCAGCTCATTAGTATGGTAGTAGGAAAGGGGGTCATTTGACCTGTCGCAAATGGGGGTTCGTGACACTATAAATAAGAGACGAGTTGTCGTAAATTATAGGCGTACTATAAACTGCCAATAAATATCTGTTATCCAAAGGAGATAAAATGAAAAGCACTGTCACCACCCGAAAGGGCGTAATCGTTAAGACTCCCTCCTTCATCAAGACGCTTATCAACCACCCCATGGCTGGACTAATTTGGCTGCCAATCCGTGTCTGGGTGGGCTGGCAATGGTTGTCAGCCGGCCTGCATAAGGTCGAGAGCGCTGGCTGGATGCAGACTGGTGCCTCCCTGAAAAGTTTCTGGACAAACGCGGTTGCTGTCCCCGCCACCGGGACTGCGCCGATCCATTATGCCTGGTATCGCGCTTTCCTCCAAATGATGCTAAATGCTCAGGCCTACACATGGTTCGCCAAATTGGTTGCAGTGGGTGAACTCCTGGTCGGCGTTGCATTAATCCTGGGCATTTTCACCGGTTTCTCGGCCTTCATGGGCGGCCTGATGAATTGGAATTACATGATGGCTGGCTCCGCCAGCATCAACCCCATGCTATTTCTCCTCGAGGTGTTCATAGTGCTGGCCTGGAAAATTTCGGGCTACTTTGGTGCAGACTATTTCCTGGTACCCTGGCTCGGCTCACTCTGGGGGCAGAAGAAAGAAAAGGTTGAGAGGGCTCCAGCAGGAGTAACCAACGGAGTTCCGGCCAGATAGATTTGGGATAAGCGCAAACAGGACGGTGAGGCAATCTCGCCGTCCTGTTATTCTTTATGCCGGGTTATCCTCATTTCATCCGCTCGGACAGATTGTACTTGACGGCATAAGTCGCCAACTCGATGCGGTTTGAAAATTGGAGTTTTTCCAGGATGGCACTGACATAGTTACGGGCGGTCTTCTCACCAAGGTTGAGGCTCTGCGCTATTTCAGCATTGGTTTTCCCCAGGCTTACCTCATAAAGTACTTCCAATTCGCGCTCCGATAGACCATGGAAGGCATCTTCTTCCACCTTCCGTTCGAAAGCGCGCATGCGGGCGAATATGCGGGTTGTCGTAGCCGGATCCATCACGGATTCACCCTGTGCTGCCGCCCGGATTCCATGCAGAACTTCTTCATTTCTCACCTCTTTCAATAAATATCCGACTGCTCCCGCTCGAATGGCACTCATAACCAGTTCTTCATCTGCAAAGGAAGTCAGCATTACCACTTTGGAATCCGGGAAGCGGACTACGATCTCACGCGTCGCTTCCAGGCCGCCTGCTCCTGGCAGACGGATATCCATGAGAACGACTTTCGGATGGAGGTTCTTCACCATCTGTATGGCCTCAGAAGCTGACCCTGCCTCACCGACCACCTCCATATCCGCTTGATCATTGATCAGGGTTCTTAATCCCAAACGCACAAGGGCGTGATCGTCAACCAATCCGACACGGATCTTGCTCATGGTTCCTTCTTACACGGA
Source organism: Anaerolineales bacterium (assembly GCA_049514195.1). Taxonomy (GTDB): domain Bacteria; phylum Chloroflexota; class Anaerolineae; order Anaerolineales; family Villigracilaceae; genus UBA877. The sequence goes on from JBEKVG010000072.1 coordinate 8,325, forward strand.
ATGTCCAAGGTAACACATGTCCCCTTCTCCATTCTCTCGACAACCAGGTGCCCATGCAGCAACGAGGCGCGGTCATGCATGTTCCGCATCCCCTGTCCTTCAACGACTTGGGAAGGAATACCCATTCCATCATCTTTAATCGAAAGATGAAGGCGATCCCCGGGATGGTGGACAGCGACCATTATATGCCGGGCGTTGGCATGTCGGATTATGTTAGCAAAAGCTTCCTGAACGATTGCCAAAACGTGCACACTGCATTCAGGTGGGATATTGTCCGTGTCAGGCAAATCCATATCAAGAGTAACATCCACCAGAGAACTAAAGCGCGGGTCGGTGACCAACTTTTCAAGCATAGAATTGAAAGGCTCTTGAAATTGAACCGGCGGTTGGAGGTGACTCAGGTTCTGGCGCAGATCGCCAATAGCATCATCAAGCACACCAACCGCCGTCGCCAACCGGCCGGCCAGCGGAGTTTCCGCCTCGGCAAGGTTCTGGGCTGATCTGACCAGCAAACCAGCCGTATATACTTTTTGGATGGTACCATCGTGCAGTTCACGCGCGATTCGTTCGCGCTCGTCAGCCAGCATTTGCTGCTGTTTCATTTCTTCTATCTGGCGGGATGTTTCAACATCGAAGATTTCCAGTACTCGGATGATTGTCCACGCCATGACCAGCCCGATCAGCGCTCGGACAAGCTGAGGCGGGACCAATAGATAGCGTGTAAATGTATCCGTATTCAACCAGTTC
>JBEKVG010000073.1:0-9026 GCA_049514195.1 Anaerolineales bacterium
TCTCGCACTTCGGACAGCGCATCCCTGGATCCTGTTCTACAGGCGATAAATAATCCCGTGGTCGCAATTCATTTTAATCGAAAATTGTGAATACAGGCTCGCAGGTTTCCAGCTCCTCTTCACTCTTCCTCCAACATCCGGTTCTGCATATCCCACATACGACGGTAGAGACTATCCATCGCAACCAATTCAGCGTGACTACCGCGATCAACAATGCGTCCATGGTCAAGAACGATGATCTCATCCATATTTTGCAGGCGTACAAGCCGGTGGGTAATAAGCAGGAGCGAGCGGTGATGCACCAGGGCGAAGAGCGTTTCGAGAATGCGGTGCTCGGTCAATGGGTCGAGGTTGGCGGTGGGCTCGTCGAGCAGGAAAATGGGTGCATCCTGTAAGATTACGCGCGCAAGTGCCAGCCGCTGGCGTTCCCCGCCGCTCAGGCGGTAGCCTCGTTCGCCGATGAACGTCTCGTAGCCCTGCGGCAGCCCGACGATAAAATTGTGAATTTGCGCCTGCTGCGCAGCGTTTTGGATCTCCGGCTCGCTCGCCCCGGGCCGAGCTAGAAGCAGGTTTTGCCGGACGGTATCATTGAAGAAATATGCCCGCTGGGAGATGAAGCTGAACAAGCGCCGCACCTGCTCTTGGGGGTAGGCATGCAGGTCCCGTCCATCCAGTTGGATCTGCCCTTGCGTATAATCCCAGAAGCGCAGTAACAGATTCGCCAGGGTGGATTTCCCCGCTCCGCTCGGTCCGACAATAGCCAGGTGTCTTCCGGTGTTAAGTTGGAAAGTGATATTCTGTAAAGCAGGCTCGGATTGGCTAGGATAGGCGAATGAGAGATTGGAAAAGGAAAGAGCAGGGGAAAAGGGAACGGGGGAGGTTAGGCTGAGAGATGCAAATCCCGAGATGCCTGTATCTGCGACGACAGGTTTTGCATCCACAATTTCGAACAAGCGCCTGGCAGCCTGCCGGTTGGAAGACAGGGTTTGCGCGGCCAGGGGGAGCGGCATGACGGCCTCGAATCCGGCCGAGGCAGCCAAAGTAAGAACCGCCAGCAAGACCCCCGGAATCTGCCCCATTCCTACGAGTGGGATGGCTAGGGTCAACACTGCCAACATTCCCAGGTTCACCAGCAGGATGGTCAGGGCGGCTGAAAGCCCACTCAGGGCAGCCAGATTTCGTTGTATGCTAGAATAGTGGTTTCCATCCTCCAGCAGACGTTGGGCGTAATCTGATCCCCGCCCAAAGGCCAGCAAATCGGCCAGACCCTGAATTCCGTCGACCAGCCGGGCCTGCAAGCCCGCACGCTGGGAGACAAGCTCCGCACCGGGATGGCTGCTGAGGCTAGAAGCCAGCAATGGGACACCCAGGCCGAGCAGGAGCATGAAAGCAAAGTACGTCCAGGCCAGCCTGGAAGCATAATGTCCAAAGAAAATCGTCATCCCGACCGCGGACAGGATCGCCACCAGCGTAGGGGACACCACGCGCACGTAGAAATTCTCCAGCGTCTCCACATCGGTCACAATCCGACCAAGCAGATCGCCGGAGCGGTACTGCATCAGGCGGGCAGGCGCCAGCGGCTCGAGTGCCTGGTAGAACCAAGTCCGCAGGCGCGCAAGCAGGCGGAAAGTCACATCGTGAGCGGTCAGGCGTTCGGCATAGCGGAAGACCCCGCGGGCGATTCCAAAGAAGCGTACACCGACAATGGCAACCTGTAGCGTGCCAAGCTCCGGGTGCAAGGCAGCTGCTGAGATCAAGAAGCCCGAAGTGCCCATCAACCCAACGTTACTCCCGACCGTCAGGACACCCAGCAAAACGGAGAGGGCCACCCAGCCCCAGGAGCCACGCAGGAAGCTTAAGAGACGGGGGACAAGGGACAGGGGACGGGGGATAGGGGACAGGGAATGGGAGATGGAGGACGGAAGGCTGAGAGTGGTCAAATCTGGTGCAATTGGATCAGAACTACCAAGGCTCAAAGGCTCCAAATCTTTGTTTATTGCGTGGCTTGGGGACTTGGTGGTTAAGGCCACGATTTTTTCAGATGCGCCGACCAGCTGGGCATAAACTCCACCTTTGGCCAGGAGTTCAGTGTGGGTGCCAGTTTCGACGATCCGCCCGCCTTCCAGAACAACGATTTTATCCGCCTGGAAAACCGTGTTGAGCCGGTGGGCAATGATAATGATGGTTCGCGGTTGCGCACCACAGGCAGTGCGATCTCGCATCAGTTCACGGACGGAGGATTCGACCAGCGCCTCCTGCTGCGGGTCAAGATTGGAAGTCGGTTCATCCAGGATAAGAATGGGTGCATCCTTGAGAAACGCACGTGCCAGGGCCAGGCGTTGGGCCTGCCCGGCGCTCAGACGGGCACCTTGCTCGCCAATCATCGTCTCGTATTTATCCGGTAGTTCCTGTATAAATTGATCCAGGTGTGCCAGGCGTGCTGCCGCATTAAGTTCATTATTCGTGGCATCCGGCCTGGCCAACCGCAGATTGGCAGCGATCGTATCGTGGAAGAGATACGGATTCTGGGGTACCCAGGCAAATCCCCTGCGCCAGGCTTCAAGGGGAATAACCGTGGATGGCTCATTGTTAATGGTTAATCGCCCACTGCCCGGTTCGATAAAGCGCAGCAACAAGGCTGCCAGGGTGGATTTCCCCACCCCGCTCGAGCCAACCAGGGCAATGTGCTCCCCGGCATGGATCTCCAGCGTAAGGTCTTTCAGGGTGGGTTCGGTTTCGCCAGGGTAGGTATAGGAGAGATTTTCAAAAGTAATTTGGGAAAAGGGTAATAAGGGATTAGGGGATATGAGAATAGGGGATAAGGGATCCAGGGGGGAGGACTGATGCCCGGTTCCTGATACCGGCATATCCAAAATCTCAAAAATCCGGTGTGCTGCGGTTGTTCCGGACATGCCGGCATGAAAGCGCAAGCCAAGCATGCGCAGCGGCAGGTAAAACTCCGGAGCAAGCAGAAGTAGGAACAAGGCCTGTTGAAAAACCAGGTGCCCATAGAGCAGCCGTAGCCCCACTTCCACGGCCACCAGGGCCGTGCTGACCGTTGCCACCAGTTCAAGTACCAATGCTGAGAGGAAAGTGACGCGCAGCACACTCATCGTCACATCCCGGAAATGGTCACTGGCTTCAGCGATGAATTGAGCTTGCTCCTTGCTGCGGCCCAGTTCTTTGAGTGTCGCTAGACCCTGCAGGCTGTCTAGAAAGTGCGCACTTAAACGACCGAGCGTGTCCCATTGGCGTTTTGTCAGGGCTTCGGCAGCCTTGCCGATAAGAACCATGAAGACAGGAATGAGCGGCGCAGTGACCAAAAGGATCAGGCCAGAGAGGGGATCGTGAGGAAAAACAAAAAGCAAAATGCAAAATGGGACGAGGGCGGCGATGACCAGTTGCGGCAGGTACTGGCTGAACCAGGCATTCAACGCTTCGACCCCTTCGACAGCCGTGGTGACGAGTTCACCGGTCCGCTCACCACGCGTATAGGCCGGACCGAGGCTCAGGATCTTGTCAAACAGACGCTGGCGTAGATCGCTCATGACACGCACAGCCACGAGATTGGCGCTGACTTCGCTCCCCCAGGACAGCAATGCCCGTAGAAAAACGATCAGGAGGATCAGCCTGAGCAGCCAAGCGACATCCGGCAGAGCCTGCCCGCCCAGAAAAACCCCGTCCACCACCCGGCTGAGAGCGGAGGCCTGCCCGATGGTCAGTAGGCCGGCCAAGAATCCGGACAGGACCGTCCCCGCCAGGGCAAAGCGACTGTCAAGGGGGAGGGCCAGCAGTCGGCGTGAAATGCTCATGGGTAGATGGCGGTGTTGTTTTACCAAACGACTTCACAATCCTGCGGGCCGTGCCGGGAAGTCGTTACTACTTCACCACCCAGAAAGCCGGCAGGAAAATCCGCAGGAGCACGTCGAGCAGCAGCCCCAGGACGAACAGGTTCTCAAACAAGCGGTTGTGGTAAAAGGTAAAACCGGAGAACCAGGTCGGCCAACCTGGCCATTCCTTAGGCGGTTCCGCCGGGCGCGGCTTGGCATGTACGGCTACCGCATAAAATAGGCGCTTCCCAGCCAGGAAGACAATCAGCATGATCGGGGTGAAAAAACGCGGTACAAAGATGAGGTAGAGGATGACCACATAGATCAATACCAGGACTGCCATATTGAGAAAACGGGTTGCCTTCTCACCCATCCGGACCGGCAACGTACCGACACCTTTCTGCTTATCCTGCGCAGACTTGTCAATATGCTTACCGATGTTGATGCTGACCACGCTCAATCCGAAAGGCACACCTGCCAGAGCCACAGTCCACGTATTCGCGGTCCAGCCGCGCGCCAGGACGCTATACACACCGGCCACCAGAATCGGACCCCAAATCAAAAAAATGCAAAGTTCACCGACCCCTAAATACTTGAGCGGCCAGGTGTAAAACAGTAATACCAGCGCCCCGAAGGCGAACAAGCCGATGACCAACGGGCTGAAGTGGGAATAGAAGAGGGCGTAAACTCCTGAGAGAAACGCCAGTACGCCACTTACCAAGAACCAGGTAAGTTGTTGGCGCTTTGTCCAAAAGCCCTGCACCAGGGGATGGACTCCATATTGCGTGCGAAAATAATTATCCTTATCCACCCCCCGGTTGAAATCGGTGTAATCATTCAATATATTATTCGTCCCATGGGCGATGAACAGGCCGAGCGTTAAAATGATCCAGGGCAGCCATGCAAAGGTTCGATCACGCCAGGCTAGCAGTCCACCGATAACGCAGGAGTAAAGCGTCACCGTAGTCACGGCAGAACGGGTGGCAATCAGCCATTTGGAAATAATGTCAAGCTTGTCCCATTCTTCCTCGTTATCCATTTTTACCAGCTCCCATAGAGCCGTCTTCCACATCTTAAAGTTGATATTCATGATTTCTCCTCCTTTTCAGATTGTTTAACTACCCTGGCGATCAGCTTGCTGAACATCCAGCCGTGGATAGGGTATAGCAGGTACCAGTACATCAAACCGGGCAGGCCTTTGGGCTCAAAAAAAGCCGTCTGGATGACAAGATTCTTGTGTTCACTCTGTGGCACAATCTCAAATTGCAGCCAGGCCAGGCCTGGGACTTTCATTTCGGCGCGCAAGCGCATCAAACGGTCCGACACCAACGCCTCCACACGCCAGAAATCCAGCGCATCGCCGACGCGTAATTCGTCGGGATGACGCCTGCCACGTCGGAACCCGGGGCCACCTACTAGATTGTCGATGATGCCGCGCGCCAACCAGATCCAATTGGCATATAACCAGCCACGCCTGGCGCCCAATCCGGTAAAGATCCGGTAAACGGTCCGAGGCGCAGCGGAAGTGATACGCTGACGCTCCTCAAGCAAGAGACCTTCGCGGGTGGTAAATGTCACCGGGATGGCGTCACCGGTGGCCGAGACCTGGGAATCGCTCCAGGTGGTTTCCACCCGATCGGTGGCCAGGCGTGCCAGCGCACGCTCCAGCGAAGTCTTGTAGTCGCGCGGGTGGATATCCGGGAACAGCCGCAGGGCTGAATCATCATGCACTACCACCTCATTGCGCAAGCTCTCGATCAAAGCCAGCGCCAGCGGACGCGGGATGGGTGTAACCCAATGCAAGAAGGTGGCACAGATGGGAGGTTTGAGGAAAGGCAAGATAATCATTTTTCGGTGCAGGCCGCGCGCCTCGGCGTATCCATGCATCATATCGTGATAGGTCAGGACCTCCGCGCCACCGATCTCAATGATCCGGTGCACGCCGACCTGGTCTTCCGGCAACTCCAGCGCAGCCGTCAAGTAGTCGCGGACATCCCGCACCGAAATAGGCTGAATGCGGGTCATCACCCAGGATGGGCAGAACAAGACCGGCATCCCCTCCACCGGGTATCGCATCATCTCAAAAGATGCACTCCCTGAACCAACGATTACCGCAGCCCGGAACTCCACGACTGGTACACCGGACTCCGCCAAAGCCTGACCAACTTGATGTCTGGAACGCAAGTGCTCGGAAAGGGCTTGCTCATTATCGCCGCCCATTCCACCCAGGTAAATGATACGTTTTAGACCTGCAGTCTGCGCCGCCTTCCCAAATCCGCGCGCCGACAAGAGATCTCGCTGGATAAAGTCCGCGCCACCGCTCATTCCATGGATGAGATAATATGCAGCATCCATCCCTTCCATCGCTGCAGATAAAGTCAATGGGTTGAGTACATCTCCCTGGATCACTTCAACACGCTCCAGCCAGAGCCGGCCTTGCAAATGGTAAGGCTGGCGCGCCATTACCCGCACGCGGTATCCAGCCTCCAATAATTGCGGAACCAATCTTCCACCGACATAACCGGTTGCACCGGTGACCAGTATGTTTTGGAAGGCTTTTGTACTCATAGAGCTCGGATTTAATAAACCAACTTTTCCGATCCAGTTTGCACGCGCTTACGAAAGACCCAATACGTCCAACCCTGATATGCCAGGACAATCGGCACAAAGATGGCTGCCACAATCGTCATTACTTTGAGGGTGTAATGGCTCGAGGCTGCGTTGGTGATCGTCAGGCTCAAATCCGGGCTAAGGGTTGAGATCAGGATGCGCGGGTAAAGGCCGGCGAACACCATGACGGTTGCGCAGACGATCGTTAAAGCGCCGGCAGCAAAAGCCCAACCGCCTTTCCCAATCCGAATCAGCCAGCCGGTTAGGAGTAAGGCAAGCGCCGCCAGCAGGGCCGGGATAAGACCGTTGAGTCCAGGTTTGGTCAGAATGTCAGTTGCAAAGAACGTCCAGGCGACAAAAGCCACGGTTATAACAGTGGCAACGATCCAGCCGGGAAATGCAACCTTCCTGGCGCGTTTGGCAATTTCCTCGGGGGCCTTCAATACCAGGAAATTCGCGCCATGCATGACAAATAAAGCCACGAACACCAGGCCACCCAGCAAGGCATAGAGGTTGAGTAATGGTATCAGGCCACCGTAGTAATTCATGTCTTGCCCGATGGCGAAACCACGCATCAGATTCGCTACGGTTGCGCCCCACAATAAGGCCGGGAGTAGGCTGCCGGTGAAGATGGCCCAGTCCCAGAAAGTTCGCCAGGCTTGATCTGCGCGCCTGCCGCGGAACTCGAACGCGACGCCACGCAAGATCAAGGCTACCAGCAGCAGAATCAGGGCCAGATAAAATCCGCTGAACAGAGTGGCATAGACATTCGGGAACGAGGCAAACAGTGCACCACCTGCGGTGATCATCCAAACTTCGTTCCCGTCCCAGACCGGGCCAATGGAGTTGATGATCCCACGCCGCTCGAGATCGTTTTTACCCAGGAATGGCAACAACATGCCGACACCATAATCAAACCCTTCCAGGAAGAAGAAACCAGTAAATAGGATGGCGACAAGAATAAACCAGACAGTATTGAGATCCATTTTCTTTTCTCCTCTCCTTTATTCAGTAGGTTGACCGGAATTTGGTTCCGCCGTACCGGCTTTGTACATCAGCCAGCCTGTCACAGCCACCAGGGCACCCAGCAGAACAATGAACAAGATCAGCGAGAAGAGCACATCACCGGTGGTCAGATTGGGCGAGACCGCATCCTGCACCTTTTGCAAGCCATAGACAATCCATGGTTGGCGGGCTTCCTCGGTCAATATCCAGCCGGAGGTGGTGGCAATATACGGAAGCGCCATGGCTGGCAACAAGAACTGCAAGAAAAGTGAGCTCTTGTTCAAAAACTTAATCTTCGGTCGGAGGATTGCCAGGAAGGCCAGCAGTACCATCAAGAGGCCTACTCCGACCATGATTCGGAATGCCCAGAAGGTGATCGCGACCGACGGAATATAATTCCCAGGCCCATATTGTGCTTCGGCATCCGCCTGCAAGGTAGTCAGGCCAATCACTTCCCCCTCGAATTTGTGATAAAGAATGAAGGAAAGTGCTTTCGGGATGCGGATCTCGAAGCTGTTCTCCTGATTTTTCTGATCTATACTAGCAACGAAGACAAAATCGGCCGGAGACTCAGTTACCCAAATGGCTTCGGCTGCGCTAATCTTCATGGGTTGGTGTTTTTCCAGGAATTTACCATGTGCATCCCCGACGACGCCGACCATCACAGCGCCGATCAGCGCATAGATTGCCGCCCATTTGAAGGAACGCTGGAACAGGTCAAGCGCAGCCGACTTGTTCTTAACAAGATGCCAGGCACTGAAACCCAACACGATGAACCCGGCGGTTGCAATCCCTGCCGAGAGAACATGCAGGAATTGATAGGGTAAATTCGGGTTCGTTACCAAGGCCCAGAAGCTGGTCATCACCGCCCGGCCATTCTCAATGGCATACCCGACCGGGTTCTGCATGAACGAGTTGGCAATCAGGATCCATAAAGCCGAAAGGTTGGAAGCGATTGCTACCAGCCAGGCCGCAGCCAGGTGCAATTTCTTCGAGAGCCTGTCCCAGCCAAACACCCACAGGCCAATGAAAGTGGACTCCAGGTAAAAAGCCAGGAGTGCTTCAATCGCCAACGGAGCGCCGAAGATATCCCCCATGAAACGGGCGTAACCGGACCAATTCATACCGAAGTGAAATTCCTGAACGATGCCAGTCACCACGCCGGCGGCGAAATTAATTAGAAAAACCTTACCCCAGAACTTCGCCATGGCTTTATAGGTCTCGTTGCCGGTTGCAACATACCTGCTTTCGAAGATTGCCACCAAGATGGAGAGGCCCAGGGTAAGTGGCACAAGGAAGAAGTGATAGATGGTAGTGATTGCAAATTGCCAACGGGATAAAATAAGTGGGTCCATGCGCTTGTCTCCTCCAAAGGTTGTTATAAGGATATTTATTATTGTATCGTTTGTTCTTCTAGCCTCTATTATTTCACTTTTTCTGGTTTGGGGCAGGCGGCCGAACAGGCAGGCTTGTCACCAGGACTTTATCCACACGCTTATCGTCCATATCCATGACTTCAAAACACAGGCCGCTCCATTCAAATTGGTCGGCGGGTTGTGGGATGCGACCCAATTGGAGCAT
>JBEKVG010000074.1:0-8989 GCA_049514195.1 Anaerolineales bacterium
ACTTTGCACGCCTGCGGTTGGGGATTGGCCGTCCGCCTGGGCAGATGCAGGCTCCTGATTACGTTCTTCAGGAATTCTCGAACGCCGAATTGGCAGTCATCACGGAAACGCTTAGCCGTGCAGTAGAGGCTGTGTTGTCTTTCGTCTCTGAAGGTCTGGATGCAGCTATGAATAAATACAACGGAATTACTGAAAAATAAGTTGTGAGCAACGAGTTGCTTATCCAATAACCTCGTTACGCGTTCCTCTTTACCCATTTCCAAAATGCAACACCTTCTCGACCCAATCTGGCAATTACCTGCCTACCAGCAGTTGGTTGTTGGGCTGAAATCCGGTCAGCCACAGCCTGGTCTGGCCTTACCGCGCGCCGCGCGCCTGCCAGTGCTGGCGGCGCTTCATAAAAGCCTGGGTCAGCCCATTTTATTGGTCACCGATCGGGCTGATCATGCTCTCCAATTGCACGATGAACTAGCTTTCTGGGTACCGAATGCCCCACGTTATATCTTCTCGGAACCCAACCCACTTTTCTATGAAGATGCCGCCTGGGGGACAACCACCCGCCGTGAGCGGCTGCAAACACTGACGGCTCTGGCGGTCTATCATCTGCCCTTCGCAGAGAAGCCATCCTTGCCGCCTATCATTGTCACATCAGCCCGGGCCCTGATGACCCGCACCCTACCGCGGCGGGAATTTCTTAAAGCGTCAAAACAACTAAAAGTTGGGCAGAGCCTCTCCCTTAACACCCTGCTTGAAGAGTGGGTGCGGATTGGTTACCAGCCGTCGGATACCGTCCTCGAACCGGGGATGTTTTCTCACCGCGGCGGCTTGCTGGACATCTGGCCTCAATCTGAATCGTACCCCGTCAGACTGGATTTTTTCGGCGACGAGATTGATACCATCCGGCGCTTTGATCCAGGCTCTCAGCGAACGGTCGATAGGCTGGAGACCGTTTTGGTTGTACCGGCTCGGGAATATCTTCTGTCTAATAAGACTAATCAGTCTTATAAGTCTAACAAGTCGAACAAGTCCAACCTGTCAGACTTGTTGGACCTTTCAGACTTGCCAGACCAGTCAAACTTGTCTGAGTTCCACATACCTGAGCTGCACCCCTTCCCTGCCAGCTTGCTGGACTACTTGCCGATAGATACCCCGGTGCTGGTGGGTGATTTAAGTCTCCTCGAGAGCACAGTCTCCGAAATCGAGGAACAGGCTGTAAAGTTGCGGGCAGAATCCATTACTGAAGGGACGTTGGCAGAGAGTTTTCCGGTCCCTTATCTTTCCTGGTCTGAACTTGCCGACAACCTGGGCGGTCACGCTTGCCTGGAATTGGGCCGGTCGACAGCGCAAGAGTCTGCACCTTCCAGCGGGAGTGGATTGAGGGATGAAAGCCTGGCTGCCCAATTCAGTCACCTGGAGCGCTTTGGCGGGCGCCTGAAGCCGTTTACTGAATATCTAGTAAAGATTGTCAGTGATGCTAATTCTGTCATAGTAGTATCCCGCCAATCCTCACGTCTCGAAGAGCTGTGGGCAGAGCATAATCCGCAGCCCAATATTGCCAATCCTCAATTCGTCGAGGGCAGTCTTTCCGAAGGCTGGAGCCTTGGTAGTACGTATCTCATCACTGATTCTGAAATTTTTGGATGGGAACGCCCACAACCACGCCAACGCCCTCGGCCTGGTGCGGAAACTCCCGAAGCCGCCTATGCAGATCTGAAACCGGGAGATTGGATCGTCCATGTAGATTACGGTCTCGGCAAATACATAGGTCTGGTCCAGCGTACCCTCGATGGTCTGGAGCGCGAGTTTCTGTGTGTTGAGTATAAGAATGGTGACCAGGTTTATGTACCCATCTATCAGGCAGATCGTCTTACCCGCTACATTGGCCCGGATGGTTCGCTGCCAACGCCGGGGAGTCTAGGAACCCAGGAGTGGACAGAGACCAAGCGCAAAGTGCGGGAAGCAGTGCAGGAAGTGGCGCAGGACCTGCTTGATCTGTATGCCCGCCGGCAGGTTTCTGAAGGTTTTGCCTTCAGTCCCGATAATGCCTGGCAGGGAGAGCTGGAGTCCAGTTTCCCCTACGTGGAAACGGAAGACCAGGTTAAGGCGTTGAAGGACATCAAGCAGGACATGGAAACACCCCGTCCTATGGATCGCCTGCTATGCGGTGATGTCGGTTATGGCAAAACCGAAGTGGCCTTGCGAGCGGCCTTCAAAGCCGTGATGGACGGGCGGCAAGTTGCGGTATTGGTTCCAACCACCGTATTGGCGCAGCAGCATTACGATACGTTTAGGCAGCGGCTGTCGGCATTCCCTGTGACGGTCGAGATGCTATCACGCTTCCGTACGCCACGTGAGCAAAGCCAGATTTTGTATGCCCTATCGCAGGGTGCTGTGGATATTGTCATTGGCACGCACAGGCTCATCTCCGCGGATGTTCAATTCAAGGACCTCGGATTGGTGATCATTGACGAAGAGCAGCGTTTCGGCGTGACGCATAAGGAGCACCTGAAAAAACTGCGCACCGAAGTGGATGTGCTTACACTGACGGCTACACCCATCCCGCGCACGCTTTACATGGCCTTGACCGGTATACGCGATATCTCCAATCTGAATACACCTCCAGAGGAGCGCTTGCCCATTATTACCCACGTCGGGCCATACTCGCTAAAACTAGTCCGCCAGGCGATCCTGCGCGAATTGGAACGTGGGGGCCAGATTTTCTTTGTCCACAACCGCGTCCAGACGATTGAAGCGATGCGCATGCATCTGGAGAAACTTGTTCCAGAGGCGCGTATCGCCATTGGTCACGGCCAGATGCCTGAGACAGAGCTTGCCAGTGTAATGCATCGCTTTACTGCTGGTGATATCGATATCCTGCTCTCTACCTCTATCATCGAATCTGGTCTTGACATCCCCAATGCCAACACGCTTATCGTGGACCGGGCGGATACTTTCGGTCTGGCAGAGCTTTATCAACTGCGCGGGCGTGTTGGACGCGGCGCGTCGCGTGCTTATGCTTATTTTTTCCGCCATCGAAAATTCTTACCAACACCTGAGGGCCAGGAGCGTTTGGAAGTTATTGCTGAAAATGCACAACTTGGCGCGGGCTACTCAATTGCGATGCGTGACCTGGAAATGCGCGGCGCTGGTGAACTACTGGGTACACGCCAATCTGGTTATATCGCCGCAGTGGGCTTTCACCTCTATACGCGCTTGCTGGCTGCTGCAGTGAAACAGGCACGTACGCAAGGCAAGTTTACTGGACTAAAAATTGACCTGAAATCGAGCAATCTGGAGGCGCTCCAACCGATGGGCTTGCCAGTCAATGTTGATTTACCGCTCGCCATCGGAATCCCCGAGACTTATGTTCCGGATACGAATCTGCGCTTGCGTCTCTACCGCCGCTTGGCCGATCTGACGGATGAGGCTGCCCTGGAGGCACTAACGGCTGAGTTTATTGATCGCTTTGGGGCTTTACCTGAAATGACGACCAATCTGTTCTACCAAATGCGGGTGAAGCTGCGGGCTGAACGGGTTGGGCTGGTCTCGGTAGGCATGGAGAGCGGACAGATTGTCTTGCGTTATGCGCCTCCTCTGGACGGCAAGGATCTGAAACGTTTGCCAGACCTGGGTCTGGGTGTGCGTGGTGGGAAGAATGCCTATTGGTGCACCTTTGGGAAGGAGGCGGACTGGCAGGCGAGGTTGCTAGAAACACTGGAGAAGTTGGAGGGGAAATGATCCTTTTGACTTTGTGGTATTGTCTGCGTACCGAAGATAGGGGAAATCCTTTACCGTGTCTAGCTGCTCTTTTATTTCACCAAATTCCTGGAAACAGTCGGTAACGAACCATCCGGGTATATTCTTGGTACCTGGCCGACTCTTCCCTGAGCATGCGGTCTACCTTGGCGGTCCTGAGGATGAAAAGCATGCAGATGATGCCCCCCGGAATTTATCCCCACAGGCTTCCCAGGGCGATGGGAGAGCAGAGGAATAGAATAATGAGCAGTCCTCCCAATACAGCCAGGACAAGCAATAATTGAAAAATGAGCTTGATGAATTTCCGGATCGGGACGGGTTCGGGTCGTAAATTCTCTTTCCTGGAAGTTGACATCCTCCTCGTTTCCTCGGTCTACGTAATAGGTCAAGCCATTTTCCTGATCCTTACTTCGATACCCGTCTCCGTCTTTAACAAATCCACAAGTTTGGAGACATTGGTATTCCCGTAATGATACGAGTAAAGGATGCGCGGCTTGATAACCTTGGCAGCCTCAGCGACCATTTCCGGCGTCATCGTAAAAGGCAGATTCATTGGCAAGAATGCAATATCAATATTCCGCACGTCTTTCATTTCTGGGATGTTTTCGGTATCCCCGGCTATATACACGCGCGTATCGCCAAAGGTCATGATGTACCCATTCCCAACGCCTTTCGGGTGGAAAGGTTGGCCGTCCTCGCGTTTATGGACGAGGTTATAGGCCGGTACGGCTTCGATACGTAGCCCGCCCACCGTCCGCGTATCCCCGTTTCGCATAGCTATACCAGCGCCGACTTGCCTGACACCGGCCGGGTTCAGGACCAGAATAGTTGTCGGAGTGCGGATGGTTGCCAAAGCCTGCGGGTCGAGGTGGTCGAAATGTTCGTGCGTGCAAATAATCATGTCTGCCTTGGGGAGATTGGAATAATCCGCTACCTGCCCAAACGGGTCGATATGAATATTTTTCCCATTGAAGGCGATCAGCAAGCTTGCGTGTCCAAGGAATGTGATGGACAAATCCCCAGCGGAGGTGGGGAACAAGTCGGTTTCAAATGATTTTTGAGTCTTCATTTTTCTATCCTTCACAGAGCTTTATTTTCCGTTTGTATGCCTGCCGTCGCAAAAAGGCTTATTCGTGGATTTTCCACAGCGGCACAGGGTAACCCGGTTGCGGATCTCGTAGACGTAACCATCCGCCGACTCGATCGGGATTCCACCGCGTACCCACAATGGGCCAAGTTCAGCGACAACCGGGTCGAGTACCAGCCCGATGGATGGTTCAAATGCAGGTTCTATGAGGTTCCCGGTTTTGTCGCGCAACACCAGCCTTCCGGCGGGACAATCGCCTACTTCTTGGAGCACGATCTTCTTTGCTTCCGGATTATCAGAAGCGCGCAAGTTGTCCCAAACTCCGCCGGCCCGGTCGCAAAAGCGTGCCAGGGCACACAAAGCCACCACATCGGTTAGTTCCATTTCCGGCCCAACCGTTTTCGGTTCGGCTTGACTGTCGAATGGTTCCCGGCTGGCTGTTTCAGTTCCGTCGAAAAAGATTTTGGAGTGCGTCCTATCACAAAATGGCTTGGTTTTGGAATGGCCGCAACGACACAGGTCGTACTCTTCCTTAACCGGATATTCCTTGCCTTTCTGCCATCGGATGGACAGTCCCTCGGCATCGGGAACGAGGATCATGTCCATTAACGGGACTCCTCCCTGGATGGTATGGGGGCCGTTCTCGCATATTTTGATTTTCATCATATTATTCTTGACAGTCATCTTACAACCTCTTTTTTCTGTGAGTAGAATGGATAAGTATTATCGGATTGGATGAATTAATGATAACTCAATCTCCGAACTTGCGATAGAACCAAGTTTTGATGATCTGGGTCAGGATAACATAGGTAACCAACATTCCGAGCAAAAGTGGCCAGTAGAGGGGGGGTAATGGGACGAAGCCCAGCCATTTCGCCAGAGGCGAGAAGGGCAACAAGCCACCAATTGCCACGATTACCAAAGAAGTGAAGATGAGTGCCTTGCTGGCCCGGCTTTGCAGGAATGGGATCTTGTTCGTGCGGATGACGTGGATGATAAGCGTCTGGGTAAAAAGGCTTTCGACGAACCAGCCTGTGTGGAACAAAGCTGGGTTGTTCCAGCACTTGAAGATATACAGCATGATGAAAAAGGTGGCATAGTCGAAGATGGAGCTGATGGGGCCGATGTAAATGATGAAGCGGCGTAATTCGCCAATGGCCCACTTGCGCGGTCGGGTCAACCATTCGGCATCCACCTCATCAGTCGGGATGGCGGTCTGAGAGAAGTCGTAGAGTAGGTTATTGGTTAGCACCTGAATGGGTAACATCGGCACAAATGGAAGGAAAATACTGGCACCTAGTACGCTGAACATGTTGCCGAAATTAGAACTGGCAGCCATCTTGATGTATTTGATGATATTCCCGAAGACACGCCGGCCTTCCATTACGCCATCCTGCAGGACCAGCAAGCTGTTCTCAAGTAAAATGATATCGGACGACTCCTTGGCAATGTCCACTGCGCAGTCAACAGAGATGCCGACATCGGCAGCCTTAAGCGCAGGTGCATCATTAATACCATCACCTAAAAAGCCGACTACATGCCCTCTGCTCTGCAAAGCATGGATGATGCGTTCCTTGTGAGACGGAGAGAGTTTTGCAAAGACGGTATTTGTCTCAGCGGCTTCGGCGAGCTGTGCTTCGTTCATTTCCTCGATCTGGTTGCCGAGAAGAATGTGCTCCACGGGCAGGCCGACCTGCTTGCAGATACTACTGGTTACAATGTCATTGTCCCCTGTCAGGATTTTTACCGCCACAGCATGCTCATTGAGTTTTGTCAATGCCTCTTGGGCAGTTGCTTTTGGCGGATCCAGGAAGGCCAAATAGCCTAAGAGAGTCATATCTGATTCATCCCGGTTTGTATAATGGGGTGTATCGTCTGTCCCGGGGAAAATCCGGTAAGCCACCGCAATGACGCGAAAGCCTTCTGAGTTCAGTTCCTTAACGCGACGTTTGCGATGTTCATCGTGTTCCGCGGTCACTTCCAAGACTTCCCCATTTACCTCAACGTGGGTGGAAAGTTGCATGATTTCCTCAACTGCACCTTTGCAAATGAGGATTTGCCGGTTCCGGTTGTTCTCCACGATCACTGACATGCGCCGGCGTTGGAAATCAAAAGGTAACTCATCAATCTTATGATAGAGTTCATCCACCTGCAGATCCTCATTCAGGTTAACATGGTCCAAAATGGCCTCATCCATCAGGTTTTTCAAGCCAGTCTGGTAATAACTGTTCATGTAACCGTATTCTAGGACTCGTTCGCTGGGATTGCCCAGCACATCCAGATGTTTCTCTAGGACAATCCTGCCTTCCGTTATGGTACCAGTTTTATCGGTGCAAAGCACATCCATTGCGCCGAAGTTCTGAATGGAATTCAGACGCTTGACAATGACTTTCTTTTTTGACATGGAGATGGCGCCTTGTGACAGGTTGACCGTCACGATCATCGGCAGCATTTCGGGTGTCAGGCCGACTGCGACCGCCAGGGCAAACAGGAAAGCTTCCAGCCAGTTATGTTTGCTGAGCCCATTGAACAGAAACACCAACGGAACCATGACGATCATGAAGCTGATCATCAGCCAGGTGAACTGGTTGACACCTTTATCGAAATTGGTAAGGATGCGTTGACCGACGATGCTTTTGGCCAGGGAACCGAAATATGTCCCGCTTCCGGTCTGGATGACAACGGCTGTTCCGGTGCCGCTTTCGATGTTGGATCCCAGGAAACATATGTTGGTCATCTCCAGGGGATTCTGTATTGCTGCATCAACTATGGGGCTCGTTTTCTCAACTGGGAGTGATTCCCCAGTCAGGGCAGCTTGGTTAAGAAATAAATCTTTGACGGTTAGGACGCGCACATCTGCGGGGATCATGTCGCCGGCCGCCAGGGCCACAATATCACCTGGAACCAGTTCCTTCAGAGAAATTTCCTTGCGTTGGCCCTCCCGGATGACTGTTGCGGTCGTCCGGACCATTGCTTTGAGCTGTTCGGCTGCGTTGTCCGCCCGACTTTCCTGGATATAGCGGAGCACAATACCAAGGATCACCATCACAAGTATGACAATACTGCCGGGCGTGTCACCAGTCAGATAGGAGATGACTCCCAGGATGACGAGGAGGATGACTAGTGGATTCTTGATGTTATCCCACAGGCGCATGAGCCAGGTGGAGCGTTTTTCCCTGGCAACCTCATTCGGTCCGTACTGTTCGAGGCGGGCCTCAACCTCAGCTTGGGAAAGGCCGTTGGCCGTGGTATTCAATTGAGCCAAAACAGTTGTGGTATCTGTGCGGGCGCTTTCCACCAGTTTTTTTGAGATTTCAATCCCGTTTGTGCGCCCGGCGCCAAGCGGCCGGAAGGGAATTTTGATGGAGGGCAAAAAGCTCATGATTCACCTCAATAAGAAAATAATCTGCCCCCGCGCTGGTGGAGACACGGGGGCAGGCAAGATTTACCGTATGATACGGTTTAGCAGACCAATGACACGCGCATCGTCCATTCCGCGGGCAAGGACAGGAAAAGGCATCTATGATCAGGGTCGAGCGAAAGATTTGTGTCCATATTTTTTGTGGTTGACAACGCGGGCAGTATATGCCCGTCACAGAGTCATGTCAAGAGGTCGATTTTGGTGAGGTCGATTTTGGTGTGTGCAATAGCGTATTTTCGTTCTATAATATCTTGTAAACAGGAAGAATGCCAGATGTTCTCTAAAATAAAAGACCTTTTGATCGGTCCGGCACTCCCCACGCAAACTCTCGGTCATAAACAATTAAATAAAATCCGCGCTTTGGCAGCTTTTTCTCCAGATGCCCTGGCTTCAATCGCTTATGCCAACCAGGAAATCTACCTTGGGTTGGTTTTAGCCGGGAGTATGGGGTTGAGCTACGCCTTTCCAATTGGTTTGGCGATAACGGGTGTATTGGTTGCACTCTCTTACTTTCAGACCATCCACGGTTATCCTTCCGGAGGCGGATCATACATTGTCGCCCGGGCTAACTTGGGCGTCTTACCGGGACTGGTGGCTGCGGCTGCGTTGCTGATTGATTATGTATTAAACGCGGCTGTGAGCTTAACGGCTGGCGTGGCTGCTCTGGCATCAGCCTTTCCAGAACTCTGGTCCTATCGTGTGGTGCTGTCACTTGCCCTTTTGGT
>JBEKVG010000075.1:0-8918 GCA_049514195.1 Anaerolineales bacterium
AGTCTTTGCTTCTTACGCAGCTCTTTTGGATCAACGTTTCTGTAGACCGAACACCTTCCCATCGGACGACACGGTTGGAAAAGAGACTGCATGGCAAAGCCGCCACGGCAGGATCCCTCGTGTATGGTGTTCATGGTATAGTCTCTACGGCTGGGTTACCGAGACCTCCTTCCTCAACGCCCTGGATGGGCTAAGCGACCTGCCCTTCGATGTGGTTCAACTGGATGATGGTTGGGAACTCACCGTAGGTGACTGGGAGGCGAACAAGAAGTTCCCGTCTGGTATGACTGCCATGGCCGATAAAATCCGTGCTTCTGGCCGCATCGCTGGTCTGTGGCTCGCACCGTTCATGGTAACCCTCAACTCAAGACTCGCCCACCAGCACCCCGACTGGTTGCTGCGTAATGAACAGGGCCAGTTAGTCAGAGCTGGGCTGAGTTGGAACGGATACACCTATGCACTTGATTCCGGCCATCCTGAAGTGTTGGAATGGTTAGAGTCACTCATTCACAAGGTGCGAGATTGGGGGTTTGAATACCTTAAGCTTGACTTCCTATACGTTGGCGCCCTGCCCGGTATACGCAGGAATGGACTGCCACGCGAGCTTGCCTACCGACAAGCCATGCAGCTCATCCGCACTACTGCAGATAATGCTTACATCCTCGCTTGTGGTGCGCTGATTATTCCATCGCTTGGCCTATGTGATGGGATACGAACCGGTCCAGATGTGGCTCCTTACTGGATAAATACTCCGATGAGTATTTGGCTTAACGACCCTGACCACCCCGGTGCGCAGAACGCCCTCCGCACCAGCCTGCACCGGCTCTGGCTCCAGCCGCTAATCCACACAGACCCGGATGTAGTCTATTTCCGTTCACACAATAATGCGCTTTCGCACACGCAGATGGCCTACCTGCGTGATATTGGCCTTCTTTCGCACTTCAAAGCCACTTCTGATATTCCCTCTTGGTTGAAACTCACCGAGCGCCAGGAATTGTCGCATTTTCTCACAGACAGCCCGCAAATCGAGCGCCTCGACCGCTACCATTTCCGCATCAACGACCGCCAGGTGGATTTCACTCCACTCATTCCCCTCCCGGGTCCGAAAAAAGTCCCGGCTAAACTCGCCACAGCCCTCGGACTGTATGACATGGCCATACATGAGGCTATTCCGGCCATCGTTGAATCCTTCAAACCGCGTCGAAAGAAATGAGAGTCTTACGGGGGTGCCTTTGTCAAGGGAGACAAGGCATCACAGGTCGTACCTTGAGCAGATATTCGTCCAGAAAATAGCCGCTTGCGTGAAGGTAAGAGGCTAGATCTACACCGATATAACGATAATGCCACGGTTCGTAGGCGAGACCGGTTAACGCTTCAGCCCCCAGCGGAGAGCTCATGGTAAAACCGTATTCGAAAGCATGTTCCTCAAGCCAGCGGCCTTCGCTCGTCTGTGCAAAGAGCGGCGAAAATTTGTCCGTTGTGCTGTCCGTAAGTGCCGGCATTTCGGGTGAACCAAAGTCTACCACCGTGCCAAGCTGGTGTTCACTATGCCCTGGCAGGGCACTAATTTGATCTGCGTTGGTTGGGTCATCCACCATCCATCTCTGGTGGGCTACAGCCTGTTCAAAGTAACTCCTGTAGGAGGAGAGAACGGTTGGCGCAAGTCCATCTGCCAGCATTACTTTTATCATTTTACCCAATGCCTTGGCTGCCTCCTGCCGTAAGAGCATATCCGGTAGTGTCACGCGCCCCGGAAGATAATCCCCCAGTCGGACCAGATCACCGGGGATATAGTTTGGGTCAAGACCATAATTTGCATTTACCTCGGCAAACAAATCGTCTCCGGCCGGTCTGCGTTTATCACAGGGGATGAGTGTCGCCTGCGGATTCAACGTTGGCAACAGGAACAGAGTCGGCATTGGAGTCGGCGACGGAGTCGGAGATAAGGTTGGAGAAGGGGGAATAGTCGGCGAACTTGTAAAAGTCGCACTAGCAGTCGCCACAGGAGGAGTACGAGTTGCTAGCATGAACGGCGTAGCAGCCTGGGATTGGCATGCCTCCAGTAGAATGATTATCGGGATTAAAATCGCGGCGTTGATCCGCCCCAAAACATTCCGAACCGTCATTTTACCGCTTTGACGAGATTAGCCAATAAATCCGGTAAATTCAAGTGCAGGCGCAGGACGCGCGGATTCCTGGATGCGAAAGCTTCGTAGTCGCCAATTGCATGGTAGCGCTCCAGCACGCCGAAGCGCATATTTGGCCGGGTATTTCCACGTCCGTAATTGGATGTCGCCGCGTGTGGTAATGCCTCCGGTTCACCATTTTCGTGAAGGCGGCGTTGAATATTATCCATACCTAAGAGATTGCCCAAGGGAAAATAGATTTTGAATTGTCATGTTTCAGATCCATCAAGTTCCAACTTCCTGATTTTGGCGACGCGCCGGGCATGGCGTTCCTGCCCGGGGTCATTACCAATGAAATGTGCGGCCAAAAAAGCCGTAACAATTTCCACTGCGAGCCCCGACCCGATTACGCGTGGTCCCAGGCATAGAACGTTCATATCATCATGCTCGATGCCTTGGTGGGCAGAATATGTATCATGGCAGACACTTGCATAAACGCCTTTCATTTTGTTGGCGGCAATGCAGGCTCCGATCCCTGAACCGCATAATAATAATCCGCGTTCAGCTTGCCCAGTTTGGATGGCACGCCCTAGTTTCTCAGCATAATCAGGGTAATCATCCACCGGATTAAGGCTGTCAGCCCCCAGGTCGATCGATTCATGTCCAGCGCTCTGGACAGCTTCCAGTATCGTTTCCTTTAGTGGGAAACCGGCATGATCACAGGCAACAGCAATTTTCATAAAGTATTACTCCTGTTAGGGTAAATCCGCCTGATTCTACCATGCGAACAATGAAAAAGTCTTTCTTGCATTTTTGAATTAGTTATTGTATAGTGTTCACCAACCCAGGAGGCGTAGATGAACGTACGCAACCTTCAGAATATGTTTCTCCATTTTCTGAATTTTGTGTCATAATATCAGGGAATTTATTCGATCGTATCGGCTTGCAACAAGTACCAGAAACAAATTACTTAAAACCACGAATGTTAAACCACTTTCATAATGAACAATGATTCAAGGTTGATTGATCAACAAGGAGAATGAACTATGTTACTAAAACATGTAATCTCTCGATCTAAATTCTTATCAAAATTCCTCTCGTTCGTTATTGCTTTCCTGCTTTTATCGAGCTGCAGCTGCAGAGTGCCGTGGATAATTCACACTATATCCATTTCTCCAAGTCCCACATCCGCAGTGTCACTGGCCACACTGACTTCCATCCCTCCCAGTCCCATATCCCAGGCGTCTCTGAATACACCAACTTCTATCCCTGCCACCTCCACACCTCAGGCGACCCCGATTGCTCCAATATCCATCAGCGCTGTGGCGCAACCGACTGCTGCCACCGGACCCGCATCAGGAAAAATTACGTTTGCACCTGGGACAACCGCGGCGGTTGAACAAGGAACCCTCCAGCCCGGACAGGTAATAACGTATACGTTTGAAGCGGTTCAGTCCCAACCTATGACCCTCATCATGGATTCCCTGAATAACGACGTTACCTTGGGGGTTTTTGAACCAGATGGCACAATGCTACTCAATCCAGCCAATAAGTCGACGAATTGGCAGGGAGCTTTGCCCTTGACAGGCCTGTACACAATCAAGGTGATCGGAGGTGCCACAGTAGAGAATTACGCCTTGACCATTAAAATTGCCCAGGTCGTCAACTTCGTCTCCGGTGCCACATCCATTACCTTGAATGGCACAACCACAAATGGATACTTATCTTCTTATGCATTTAACTGCAGCGCCGGCCAAACCATGACGGCGGTCCTCAACGTTCCCTCGAGCATTGCCTACCTCGATATTTTCGGGATTACAACTGGTACTCTCCTAAGCGATTCTGCACAAGCTAACAGCTGGACCGGTGTATTACCGCAGACAGAGGACTATGTGATCGAGGTTATTCCAAATAATGGCCAGGTTGTTAATTATTCATTGACCGTCTCCGTCACAGGTATTGTGGGAAATATCCCAGGAGGGGACATTGTCATCAAACCCGGGTCAACCGCGGCGGTGGTGCAGGGCACCGTCCAACCCGGTCAGGTGGTGACATATACACTGCAAGCAGTGCAGTACCAACCCCTGATCGTGAACGTAGATTCCTCAAACCATGACGTCACCTTGGGTGTGCTCGCACCGGACGGTTCCATGATGTTCAATCCGGCCAACAAGTGGACGAATTGGCAAGTACCACTGCATGAGACCGGACTATACACGATCCAGGTTATCGGAGGCGCGAGTACGGAGGATTACACCCTGACCACCAAACTACCCAGGCTTGTCTATCTCGGTTCCGGTACCAACTCCGTCACCATAACAAGTGCAACGGAACAAGGATTCGTCGTTTCCTATGCAATCAACGGAAATTCCGGCGAGACCCTGACAGCAACCCTCAACGTACCCTCCAGTACTGCCTACCTGGACATCTTTGGAGTGGCCACCGGTTCGCTCTTGAGCTACACAGCCAAAGCCAACAGCTGGTCGGGAGTCCTGCCGGATACGCAGATGTATGTCATCGAAGTTATTCCAAGAGGTGGATGGACCGTAGGTTATTCACTGACAATTTCTCTCCAATGATGTCCTTCTCCCAGCGGACTCCATTTCCCTAACAATCTCCACCCCGGCTTCACAACCGGGGTGGATTTTGATTCATTTCACTGTCTTGTCCGTTCGCTCCAGAGCCTGGTCCAGCACCGCAAAGCCCTCTTTTAACTGCTCTTCGCTGATTGGCAGCGGAGGAATGATCAGGACGGTGTGCCAGTGAGTATAGACATATAGACCATGCTCCAGGCAGGTCTTGCGAAAGGCGGCCATTTCCGGGCTGGATCCATTCCATGGAGCCAGCGGTTCTTTCGTCTTTCTATCTTTGACCAGTTCGATGATCCCGAATAACCCAATTGAGCGCACATCTCCAACCGAAGCGTGCGTCTCGCCTAAGTCCTTCAATAGCCGGTTCAGTATCGGTCCCATCTCGGCGGCGTGTTCGACTAATTTATCCTCACGCATAACATGAATGTTCGCCACAGCTGCCGCCAGCGAGACCGGGTGGGAAGTGTAAGTCAATCCCGACTCGAAAGTGCGCACATCAAACGCCCTGGCGATCTCTGGTTTCATCGCTACGGCTCCGAGGGGCGCGTAGCCTGAAGTGAGTCCCTTTGCCATCGTCATGATATCCGGGACAATGCCCCAATTATCCACTGCGAACCATTTCCCAGTCCGCCCAAAACCACTCATCACCTCGTCTGCGATCATCACGATGCCGTACCGATCGCATAACTTGCGGACGCCTTGCAGGTAACCCTCCGGTGGGACAATTACACCATTCGTGCCAGTGACAGATTCAATCAGAATCGCTGCAATCGTCTCCGAACCCTCGAACTGGATAATCTCCTCCAGGTGATTGAGATAATCCTGGCAGAACTCCGCTTCGGAGATATCTGGATTGGTTCGGTGGAAAGTAGAACGGTAGCGGTACGGATCGAGGAAGTGCACCACACCCGGCATCAGTCCCGGTTCCCAAGCCATCCGGCGCGGGTCACCGGTCAACGCCATCGCTCCGGCGGTCGCACCGTGGTAGGAGCGGTAGCGTGTCAGGATTTTGAAGCGGCCCGTATAGCCGCGTGCCAGTTTTACAGCGTTTTCGTTGGCATCCGCCCCTCCCAATGTGAACAGGACCTTGGTTAATTGGCCAGCCGGCGAAACATCTGCCACCAGCTTGCTTGCGATTGCCCGGATTTTGGTCGCCATACTCGGTGCCGCGTAAGGAAGTAGTCGCGCCTGCGCCACCATTGCTTCGATGACGCGTTCATCCCCGTGACCAATATTGACGCACATAGTCATCGAGTTGAAGTCCAGGTAGCGCTTGCCAGAAGTGTCCCAGAAATAGACGCCTTTGGCAGATTTCACCGGAATCGGGGTCACTTTCGCCTGCGCTGACCAGGTCCAGAAAACGTGTTCTTTGGAGAGAGGCAGGATTTCATCGTCGGAAAGATCAAACATATGAATCTCCTTATTTTACGAATTATAATCCCCCAAAGACGTAAGAGGACGAATGCCAGCTTTCCCATATAAACGCATCGTTGTGATTGGCGTTACCGGTAGTGGAAAATCCATACTGGCGCAAAAACTAGCTGGCAGGCTGTGTATAGATTTCATCGAATTGGATGCCCTGTACTGGAAACCTAGCTGGGTTGAGTCCAGCGACGCCGAGTTCCGCACACGAGTCGAAGCCGCCACGCGTGCACCGGGCTGGGCGCTCGCCGGGAACTACAGTAAAGTACGCGACCTTATCTGGCCGCGTGCCGAGGCTGTCATCTGGCTGGATTACCCTTTCCTGCTGGCCTTCGGACGCTTATGGAGTCGCACTTGGCAGCGCTGGTGGACCAAGGAACCGCTCTGGGGGACCAATTATGAGCGGTTACTACCCCAGTTCAAACTCTGGTCGAAAGAATCCCTATTTTACTGGCAGGTGCGGAGCTACGGACGGCATAAACGGGAATATCCACGATTATTCAGCAGCCCTGAATACTCCCACCTTATCGTTTACCGGTTCACCCGGCCGGATGAGATGGAAAAATGGTTGGATTCATTAGTCATCCCAGACGCAGCCTGAGCCTCGCTTATCCACCCCGGCGTACACGGTTCACCAGTTGCATCATCCCAAATATTGCCACAACCGTCAATAGCATCATCCACCCAAAGGAAATCCGCAGATGGAGAAGCAATGCCGTCAGGGTCAAAGCCAGGCTGATGGTACCCAAGCTGGCCAATCGTACGAGATGGTTATTCTCAAGTTTCTGCAAGTCATCATCGGGAGCCGCATCTTGTAAACGGCGGGAGAAATCGGCCAGATCCCAAGCCAATAGATTTCCTAAAACACTGAACACCATCATGACGGGTGATAGCCCGAACCATATGCCTATTCCAGCTGCACTCACAAAACAGAAAAGACCCAATGACGCCACCCAAGCCCATTTACGCCATTGTGATAGTAACCAAAACAATCCAACAATGAAACATCCAATTGCAATCAGGGATAGACCAGATTCATAGTACCCTGCCATCAAAGGTAACATGCCTATAAGAATGCAGAGTGTTTCAGCCATAAATATCATGGATTATCTCCCGATTGCCCTGAACCACGCCAACGGTCGTCCAAGCGCCACTGACCCGACCTGGTCGAAAGGTTTTGCCACATCCCAGTCTATCACCTGAACTCCAGTGTGCCTGAGCTTTTGTAACAATATGGCCCGTTCCAGCCTTACGATCCGTCCGGCCAGAGTCACCTCAGGAAGTGCGGACAAATATGCCAATTCGAATCCTACAGGGTCCGGGCTAATGACCATTACCTGGTATCCGCGCGCTCGCAATTGCAGCAATATGTCGTAATCGCCGGATACGAGCGGGCTGACCAGCACTATCTGCGAACGTGCCGGAAAAAGTTGCGTGGGAATATTTCCAAGATCGGCAAAAACGAGGCTCTCGCCAGGCTCAGCCCGGGTCAGCGCCTGCAAAATACGTTCCCGTTGAATTTTCCCGTACCCAGGGAAAGTCCATTGCAGATAATGCCCGTAAAGCAGGAGGCCTACCCGATTCCCCTGTTCCAGGAATGTTTCCGCCAGGGACGCCGCCGCCTGGATGGAATATTCAAAGAGCGATTTTCCCTCGCATAGGACATTGGTGCGCAGTCGGCCGTCCAGCACAATACCGACATCTGCCACACGCTCCTGCTCAAATTCATTGGAATACAGCTTTTGGGGATATCGAGCGCTGATATTCCAGTTAATCCAGGCTGGAGGGTCACCGCGCTCGTATTCGCGTACACCGAAGAATTCTACTCCCGGACCTCCTAGGCGGGCCGGGATCGTCCCGGAATAGACATTCGTCCGCCTCGGACGGATAGGTAAACTGCGGATTCGCACCACCGGGGGCAGAATGGACAAATGTCCGCTGAGCGGGAAATTTCGCATACGCTGCAGGAGACCAAATGGATCGCTCGCTTTAATCTCTACGACAGAAAAAGGATAATAACCCCTTGGGCCGCTAACGGAATACATCCAGGAAAACACCTTGCCGGTTGGTAGCGACATCATATGGCGGTTCGAACCATCCTGCACCTTCAATTTATGCGGCAAGATATCTTCAATTACGACTTCCTTCAGACTGGAGCCCCTGTTACGTACGGCCAGCCTCACCTGGACCGGTGCATCCGGCGTTGTGCGTTCGCTGCCTAGGGTCCGTTGAATTTCCAAACGGATTTCCTCGGGCGCCCTCCACATTCCGGCCAGCAAATACAGAACAAACGGCACCGCCAGCGCCACCAACTCGCCGCGCAGGGTCACAAGTCCGGCAATGGCCAGACCATAGGCCAGAATTATCAAAAGAAATGCACGTCTTGCCATGTCAGACGCTGAAAGATAAGCAGGATCTACATTCCGGAGAGCACCGGTACTGGCACTTTTGCAAACACGTCGGCAATCACAGCCTCCGCTACCTGGTGCGACATCCAGTATTCCGGCTGGAGGATCAATCGGTGACTCAACACCGGTACTGCAAAACGCTTGATGTCATCCGGGAGGACATATTCGCGGCCATCCAATGCCGCCTGCGCCCTCGCCATCTTGAGAAAAGCCAGGCTACCGCGCGGGCTCGCACCCACCGCCACCCGCCGGTCCAAGCGTGTTTCCGAAACGATGTTTGCAATATATTCTTCAAGGTCCGGGTCAATATGGACGGTTTCAACTATTTGGCACAATTCCAAAACCTGTCTGGCACTCGTTACCTGGTGCAG
>JBEKVG010000076.1:0-8833 GCA_049514195.1 Anaerolineales bacterium
CGCCGCGCAAGTGCCACAGCCCTTGCACAAGTAACCATTGACAATGGCAAGACCCTGCTCAAGCTCAATCGCCTGGTACGGGCAGGCTAATGCACACTCTCCGCAACCGGCGCAATATTGGACATCTACTACCGCAATGGATGGATCGAGCGCAATGGTACCCTGGTCTATTAGCGCGAGAGCCGCGGCCGCGGCTGCGCCGGCCTGGGCTACGCTGTCGGGGATATCTTTGGGAGCTTGGCAGGCGCCTGCTAGGAAGATCCCTTCGCTGGCTGTCTCGACCGGTGCAAGTTTGGGATGTCGCTCGAGGAAGAACCCGTCCCGGCTGCGGCCAATCCCAAAGGTAGTCGCTACCATTCCGGTGTCTGCCTGTGGCTCAAAGCCGGTTGAAAGTATAACCATATCGACCAATACATGATCCGGTTGACCATGAAATTCCTCATCCCAGCTCACCTGTAGCTTTCCCTCTTGAGGTACGATGGATTTTACCTTCCCGTGATAGAAGTGCACACCCATCTCTGCAGTGCGATTGTAGAACTCCTCGTAACCCTTGCCGAAGGAGCGCATGTCGCGATAAACCTCGTGCACATCGGCGCCCGTGTACTCGTGGACCAATTGGGCAAGTTTAAGCGAGTACATACAACAGGCCCGCGAACAATATTCGTTGTAATTATTGTCTCGGCTGCCGATACAATGTAGAACTGCCACAGATTCAGGCGACCGGCCGTCCTTTAACACAATCCGCCCGCCCGTTGGCCCGCTTGCATTGACCATGCGCTCGAACTCTGGCCCTGTCAGAATATTATCAAGTTTCCCATAGTTTAGGGCTGGGATGCGTGCCGCGTCGAAGTCGCTGAAGCCGATCGCCAGGATGATCGTCCCGACGGTAATTTCCTCAATGCGTTCCTGCATATTATGGTCGATCGCCCCCCGGTCGCAGGCGGCAACGCACTCCAGACATTCTGCACATTCCCCACAGCGCACACAACGCTCAGCCTCAATCAGTGCTTGCTCCTCGGTCAGGGTCAAATCCACCTCCCGAAAATTGTACTGGCGTTCCTCTAGTGGGATACATGTAATTGGCACACGTCCCTGGTTTGAGGCTTCGCCGCGCCTGATCCGTGCCTGTACTTCCTCGACGGCCAGTTCAACCTTCGGAGGCAAGATCGGCTCTGGAATTCCTGCTGCGCCGCGCAGGAAGCGGTCAATGCAACGCGCCGCATGGTGGCCCTCCCCGATTGCATCTACCACATAGAAGGTCGAGCCCTTGTGTACATCCCCTGCCACGAAGACGCCCTCTAGACTGGTCATCATCTCGCCATCTGAGTTAATCCCAGCTTTTGCAGGTTTTATAGATCCATCCGACGGCAGGAAAGACAAGTCACAGCCCTGCCCGGTAGCCCATAGCACGAGATCCGCCGGCAGGATATGCTCGGTTCCGGGCAGCTCGTCGATTAGGATGCGTCCTTTCTCGTCATAGCCGTGATACTCGGTATGAATACATTTGACACCAATGATCTTGCCAGCCTCCACCACAATTTCCTTGAAGAGGGTTGAGCCACACATCTGCACACCCTCCTCTTCGGCGATTTCTACCTCCCACTCGAAACCTGTCATCTCGCCTTTCGGCTTGCGGAAGATCATCCGCACTTCCTCCGCACCTACTCTCACTGCCGAGCGGGCGCAGTCCAGAGCCACATTTCCGCCGCCGATCACAGCGATTTTATGTCCGCTCAAATCAGGCGGATTCCCCAGACAGACCTTCTTCAGAAAATCCAAGCTGAGCCAGTTGTCGGGGTGGTCGTTACCAGGGATGTCGACCTTCTTGGCCACGTGGGCACCTGTGGCAATCAGTACTGCGTCGTATGGACCTTCGAGATTCTCGCTTTTAAGCAAACCTGGGACATCGGTGATACGCGTGTTGAGTTGCAACTCCACGCCTTCGTCAAGCACCTGTTGGATCTCCCATTCCATTCGGTCATACAGTAATCGATGTGGCGGAATGCCTACCCGGATCATTCCTCCCGCGACCGGAAGAGCATCGAAGACCTTGACCTTATGCCCCAGCCGCACCAGGTCCAGCCCTGCGGTCAGGCCGGCCGGACCGGCTCCAATGATTGCCACCTTCCTCCCGGTCGGCGGCGGGTTGTGCTGAAACGGCGTCCCGACAATGGATTTGTCGCGCATGTTGGGCAGTTCATCGCGGTGTTGATAAGCCCAATCCGCCACGAAACGCTTGATGCCCATGATATTGACAGGTTCATCCACCTTACCACGACTGCACACTGCCTCACAATTGCGGTTGCAGACCCGACCACAGACGGAGGGGAACGGGTGCTCGCGCCGGATGGCCCAGTAAGCGTCTGCATAACGCTTTTGCTTGACCAGGGCGATGTAGCCCATGGCACGTTGGTCCGTCGGACAGGCGGCCCGGCAGGGAGCCATGCCTTTTTTATCGATGGCATAGGCTCCGGGGACGGATTGGGCCGAAAAACGATAGACAGCCTTTCGTAGGCTCAAGCCCCGGTCAAACTCGTTCTTAACCTCGATAGGACAGGCTTCAACACAGTTCCCGCAGCCGGTGCAGATTGTCTCGTCCACGTAGCGGGCCTTGCGGCGCACTTGCACCTGATAATTGCCAACGTAACCCGAAACGGACTCAACCTCACTATAGCTCAGCAGGCTGATATTTTTATGGCGTCCCACGGACACCATTTTGGGGGTGAGTATTCAAGCCGCACAGTCGAGTGTTGGGAAGGTCTTATAGAGCTGGGCCATATGCCCACCGATGGATGGTTCCCTCTCGACCAGATAAACGTGCTTGCCTGCATCTGCCAATCGTAGGGCAGCTTCGATCCCGGCAATCCCGCCGCCTACGACTAGCGCCGCAGGCGTCATCGCCACATTGCGCATCTCCAGTGGATGATGGTAGTGCACGCGGCCAACCGCCGCCGAAACCAGTGCCTTCGCCTTGACGGTCGCCTGGGCCTTATCAGTCACAACCCAGGCGCAGTGTTCGCGGATATTGGCCATTTGGAAGAAGAAAGGGTTTAACCCGCCCTCTTTGCACGCCCGCCGGAAGGTTGGTTCATGCATCAACGGGGTGCAAGCCGCCACCACCACCCGGTTTAGGCCCTGTTCCTGGATGTCCTTCTTTATCAAGTCTTGGCCCGGGTCAGAGCACATATAGGTGTAATCCCGCGCCAGCACAACCCCATCCAGGGAACGTGCGAATTCAACCACCGCCGATACATCTACCATGGCAGCAATATTCGTCCCACAATGACAGACATATACGCCGGTTCTGATCTTCGAGAGGTTCATTATTATCTCCTGTAGAGGCACAATTTAATTGGGCCTCTAGGCTAACGTCAGGATCCCTTCGATTTCTGCCATTACCTGCTCATTAGTAAAACCGTATTGTACGGCTGCACCGGCAGGGCAGGCCGCTGCACAGGCTCCACAGCCTTTGCACAGCGCTTCATTGACCGTGGCCACCTGGCGGCCATTCCAGTCCACCATGCTGATGGCGCTGTATGGGCATAGACCCTCACAAGTATGGCAGTTTCCGCATTTCTCAGGATCGATGGTTGTTGTGAATGGCTCTAACTCCACCCAGCCCGCGTCCATCAGGGAGAGCGCGGCTGCTGCGGCTGCCCCACCCTGCGCCACACTATCAGGGATGTCCTTTGGTCCCTGGCAGGTACCGGCCAGATAGATGCCGTCTGTGGTCGTCTCGACCGGAGCCAGCTTGGGATGCCTCTCCAGGAAGAATCCATCTGGACTGCGGCTGATTCCGAAAATCGCCGCAACCGCATGCTGGTCCGGTTGGGGCTCGATGCCAGTCGAGAGTACAACCATGTCCACTTGCGTCTCAACCGGTTCGCCACTATAAACGTCCGTTACAAGCACAACCAGCATGCCATCCCGCGTCTCCACGCGAATGTCCCGGTCATAGCGGACGAAATTAACCCCCAGGCGGCCAGTCTGTTCGTAGAAAAATTCGTAACCCTTGCCGAAAGCACGCATGTCCCGGTAGAACTCGACCACCTCCGCGCCCACGTAATCCCGCACCAGCGTGGCCAATTTGAGCGAATACATGCAGCACACACGTGAGCAATACTCGTGCTCCAAGCCGCGGCTCCCGACGCAATGCAGGATGGCTATCTTTTTTGGTGGCTTTCCGTTCTTGAGCAGCACTTTTCCGGTTGTTGGACCGCCGGAATTGATCAGTCGTTCCATTTCCATGCCGGTTATTACGTTATCTAATTTCCCATATCCATACTTTGGCACCTGGTGAGGGTCAAAATCGTGGAAACCAGTTGCCAGGATGATCGCACCGACTTCAATCTCAATCCGCTGCTCTTTTTGCTCGAAATCGATCGCCTCGCGTGGGCAGAATTTTTCACAAGCCCGGCATTTTCCGGTCTTGAAGTAGGCACAGTTGTCCGTGTCAATCACCGGTACCCGTGGCACTGCTTGGGGGAAGGGCGTATAGATTGCCGGACGGACCCCCAGACCGAGGTCGAACTCGGATGGGATTTTCTTCCAGGGACATTTCTCGATGCATGTCCCGCAACTATTGCACAACTCCTCATTCACGTAACGCGGCTTACGTCGAACCGTCACGTTGAAATTACCCACATAACCACTGACTTTTTCAACTTCACTATAGCTCAGCAAGGTGATATTGGGGTGGCGTCCCACGGACACCATTTTCGGGGTGAGTATTCAAGCCGCACAATCAAGTGTTGGGAAGGTCTTGTATAGCCGGGACATGTGCCCGCCGATGGATGGTTCACGCTCAACCAGATAAACATGTTTCCCCGAGTCTGCCAGGCGTAGAGCCGCTTCGATCCCAGCAATCCCGCCGCCAACGACCAGGGCAGATGCCTTCATGGCAACTCGGCGCATTTCCAGGGGCTCTTGCAAAGCCACCCGCTGGACAGCCGCCGCAACCAGTGCCTCAGCCTTTTCTGTTGCAGCAACCGGGTCTATCGAGACCCAGGCACAGTGCTCACGGATGTTGGCCATCTGGAGAAGAAAGGGGTTTAGCCCAGCCTCTGCACACGCCTTTCGGAAGGTGCTCTCGTGCATAATCGGAGTGCAGGAGGCTACTACAATCCGATTCAGGCCTATATCGTGGATATCTTCTATAATTAGACCTTGGCCAGGATCCGAGCACATATAAGAATAGTAACGGGCGATGATCACGCCAGGCAGGCTGGCGGCGAACTTCACCACTGCATTCACGTCTACCACGCCAGCGATGTTCGTTCCGCATTGACAAATATAAACACCCACCCGCGGGGTGATCTGTGCCCCAATATCCCCAATGCCTATCATCCCAGCGTCTCTTTCTTCCTGGCAGGATTGAACATGGACACCTTCGGTGAAAATTCAGTGAAGCTTAGGATATTAATCAGATTGTTCCCCTCTTTATTGTCTCAGACAAGTGATATTTGTCACTAATAGCTTTTATATATATACTTTCAAAAATCCATGCCGCACGCGCTTGAAGCATTCCTGGTTCGTTTGCTTTGTCTTCTCTCCTGGTAATAAAATAACCCAGAATCGGCGGTTTCTATTGTAAGCTATGGCACTAGGATCTGCAGTCGTTGAGGTTGGATTTGATATTCCAGGTCCTGGATGGCTTCCGAAAAGATCTCTCCATCAACATGCGCAGGTGTGGGGCTATCCACATGTATCTTGATCCAAGAGGAATGTTCCTCATGGATATCAACCGTCTCCACATAATTTCCCTCGGCCGGTTTCATCGTTTTCGGCAGGACGGCGAACATCTCTCGACGTGTCCGCCGGACACCGTAAACGAAAGTCAATTTTCCATCAAAAAGATCAGCATGCGGAGCCATATAGAAAACGCCTCCCGTCCGCGCTCCGTTTCCAACCGTGACTAGAATAATTGGTCCCTGGTAATGTCCGCCTTCCCATTCAATTTCCGCCGACCAGATTGGTTTGTCCATGATTCCACGCACGGCTGCCACCAGATAGCGAAGCATGCCCTTGATCCAGGTGATGCGTTGTTGTACTAATGTTATATAAGGCTCAAGACCAATTGCCGAGTTATTGGCAAAATACAGGCCATTAACGGAGCCGATATCCATACGGCGAGTCTTCCCGGCTGCAATGACCCGGGCAGCCGTCGCGAGATCCTTTGGCAATCCCAGGTTGTATACCAGGTCGTTTGCCGAACCCAGCGGAAGGACGCCGAACGGGCCAAGCAGTGCCTGATCGTTTTCCGCTGCCCGTGCCAGCCCGTTGACAGTTTCTCCGATTGTTCCATCTCCGCCAGCCGCGATGATCGGAGAGAAACCCTGCTGGGCAGCTCGTTCTGCTAACTCGATAATATGATGTGGGTGCTCAGAGATAACCAGTTCGAAATCCACGCCAGCTGCTTTCAATGCAGCTTCAGCTTCGGGCCAACGTTTCTGTGCATTCCAACGATTGGAATAAGGGTTAAGGATAATTTTTGCGGTCATAGTTCTCTCATTCTACCATTCTTGACATGGATAAGCACGACTGCTACCAGGATCAAAACACACTCTGCAATTTGAATCGGAAGCAAGCTCTCGTGCAGGAACAACCAGCCAAATACAGCCGCAAAAACCGATTCCAGGCTCATAATCGAAGCTCCATCATTAGCTGGTGTATATTTCTGTGCAACCACCTATCAGACCTATCAAAAATCTCTTGCACGTTTTTAGCTTATATGCTAAAATGTACATCATCGTAGTACCAATACTGGACGCATCGAAAAGTGGGCAACCCCCACTTTTCTGCGTGTAATGGAGATTTTGGGGAGCGGGTTGATTATGAAGAATGAATTTGCATTGGCTTTCAACGAAGTGTTGGAAGAAAAACAACTACCTAAGGAGATCATCCTTTCGGCCATCGAATCGGCCATGGTTTCTGCATATCGGCGTGCAGTAAACGCGTCCAACGCACAGGAAGTTGAAGCTAAAATTGACCCGGATACCGGGCAAGTGACCATTTTCGTCGAGAAAGAAGTGGTCGAAGATGTACAAGATGAGCGAACCGAAGTGTTGCTTGAAGACGCCCGTCGCGTGAACCCGGAGATCAAACTGGGAGATATGGCGATTGTCGAATCCACGCCTAAGGATTTTGGTCGTGTTGCGGCCCAGACTGCCCGCCAGGTCATCCAGCAACGTATCCGCGAAGCAGAACGCCAGATGCAGTCTGATTACTATGAAAAACAAGTCGGGGAAATTGTCAGCGGAGTGGTACAGGCTGTCAATACCACCCAGGGTGTGACTGTTGGGCTGGATATGAAGGCTGAGGGAATCATGCCTCAGAATCAGAAGATTCCCGGTGAACGCTTCAAAGTACATGACCGGGTGCGCACCATCATCCTTGAAGTCAAGGACAGTCCACGTGGCCCGCAAATCATCCTATCGCGCTCGCATCGCAATTTCCTGCGCCGTCTATTGGAAAACGAAGTCCCTGAAATCTATCACGGCATTGTTGAGATCCGTGCCATTTCGCGCGAGCCGGGCCAGCGCGCCAAAGTGGCTGTTTCAGCCACGCAACCTAACGTCGACCCGGTTGGAGCCTGTGTAGGTATACGGGGAGTGCGCATCCAAGCCATTGTCAAGGAATTGCATGAGGAAAAGATTGACATCATCGAGTGGAACGCCGATCCGGTGATATATATTTCCAAAGCCATCAGCCCGGCCAAAGTCTCTGGTGTTTATCTGAATGAACTTGAAAAGACTGCAACTGTTGTTGTTCAGGAAGATCAGTTGAGTCTGGCTATTGGTCGTGATGGACAGAATGCCCGCCTGGCCGCCAAACTAACCGGCTGGCGCATTGACATCAAGTCCTTAACTGAGGCTGCTGCAGATGCGATTGTGAAGGTGCAAAGCGATCCTGCTCTGGCAAAAATTGCTGAGGCAGAACACGATCATATTCCCGTTATAGAAGAGATATTGACCAAGAAGGGTGCCGGCCGTCCACTTACGCCAGAAGAATTTTTATCTCTGATCCAATTCGTGGACCGCGTGGAGCGGCGTACAGTGGAACAGAAAAAAGCTGAAGCCGCCGCTGAAAAGGAACTGGTTACAACTGCGCGTGCAGGCATTCCCGATGCTGCATTTGAAGCCGATATTTCGACATTGGATCTGCCTGATCATGTCTATACGATCTTGACCGAGGCCGAGCACCGCACGGTTGGTGATTTGATGATGACGATGAAACTTAATCCCGACAGTGTCTTCAGTCTGTCCGGAATTGGTCCGAAAGCCATGCAATCAATCGAAGCCGCGTTGGCAAAAATCACTTTTGCAAAAGCTGAAAAGACCGCGGAACTGCCACAGGTCGAGGTAATGGCTCCTCAGGAAGAGGTTGCAGTAGCAGCCACAGTCCAAGAGCCATCGATTATAGAAGAGCCTGTCCCGGTCATAGAGGCGCCTGTCTTGGAAGAGCCTGCGAAGGTCTTGGAAGAGCCTGTGCCTGTTTCAGAAGAAAAAGCAGAGGTTGCAGAAGTTGTTACTCCTGCCGAAGAAACTGAAGTAACTAAGGAAGAAGACTTCGATAAAATCTTCTCGCTTCAAAACGTTCTTGCGACCCCTTCGACTACTGAAGAAGAGAGCGAAGAGGAACGGAATAAAAAGAAGGAGAAGAAAGTCAAGAAAGGCCGTGAATTGGAGTTCGATGAAAAACGCGGTGAGGTTGTAGCCCGCAAGAAGCATAAACGCGGAGACGATGAAAATACCCTGGAAGAATGGGAATAATCGCGTTGAAGACGAGGCATGCGCCTGCCGAGTGGATTGAATAAGGTGTCTGGCAAACCTGC
>JBEKVG010000077.1:0-8812 GCA_049514195.1 Anaerolineales bacterium
GGAGGGGGAACGCATCTTTATTGAGATGGAAGGACAGTCAATTGTGGTTTTCAACCTGGCCGGCAAGCTCTTTGCCATAGGGGATGTTTGTTCCCACGATAATGGACCGGTGGGGGATGGGGAGATCGAGGAAAACGAGATCATCTGCCCTCGTCATGGGGCACGTTTTGATATCCGGACCGGTAAGGTAACCTCCTTGCCTGCGGTGGTGGATATCCCGGCCTATCCGGTGCGGGTGGTGGAGGGGAGGATCGAGTTGGGGGTGCCGAAGGGGTGAGAAAAAACTAGAAACAAAGGCAAGAAAATGTAAAAAGAAAAAAATAAATGCGGAGGCCACATTGGCTCCGTTTTTTTTATTTTTGTGGGCCGAGCACGGTTCCGGCCGGTAGGCGGCCGTTTTCGAACAGCAGGTAGGCGGTCATGGCCCAATAGTCGTCATCGGAAAGGAAACCGGGATGCTGGGGCGGGTGGGTGGTGCGCAAATAATTGAAGAGTTGATCGGCGGTGGCGAAAGGTGGCAAGTCCCCGCTGGAAGATATAATGGCCGGAACGCTGGTTGGGATCGGAAACCCCTTATCTCCCACCCTGCCGCCATGACAGCCGCGTGCCCAGCAATTGGCATCTTCCACATACAGACTGCGGAACTCGGCGGTCAGGCCCTGGCCTTTATCCCCATGACAAGGCATGCAGTTCAACCAGTACAGGTAGCGGCCCTTTTCGAGCTGGGTCGGGTTGGGGGGCAGTAGAGGCTCGACCAGCCGATCGGGAGTCGGTGTGGGAGGTGGAATAGTCGGAACAGGAGTGGGAACGAGTGTAGCTGTGTGAGTAGATGTGGGCGTGGGGGGCAGTGCGGTAATAGAAACCGCCTGGCACGTGACAAGTATACCTGACAGCATGAGCATACCTAGTCCAGTGGAGATCAATCCTATCCGGGGTTTTTGGGGTGCGCTCATTATTGCAGCAGTCCTTGTACTTCCTTTTCGATCAACGCGGCGGCTTCCGGCAAGCCCGATTGGACCGCGCAACTAAGGCCTGCGCCTAAGCTGAACTGACTCCCGACGATACCGATCAGGGCGATGTGACAATCATTCAATTCAGGATGGAGCGAGCGGCCAAGCGCCAGCGTTTCGGCCACGCCCCAGCCATGCGCAGATTGCGCATCCGGCAAAAAATTTGCCAATTCGTCTGGATTCAAGCATACCAGGCTGCCAGGTGTGGCATTGCTGTGAAGCGCGTCCACAAGGATTGCCGCCTGCATGTTTTCCAAAAGGTCAAGGAGTCCCAACCCCGGCAGTTCGCAGAGTTCTACGGTAACGCGCCCGGCACTCTCAGGGTATTGGTTCTGCCACAAGCGGACGGCTTTCAGCCCAGCGGCGTCATCCCCACGCAGGGATTGGCCGATGCCAATGACAAGAATTTTCATGACCACATTTTACCGCTAAGGTAGTCTCATGGCAGTTTTATGATTCTAAATTCCTCTCTTATGATGGAAATATTCGAATTGCCCATTGACAACTGCGTAAGAATACTGTATCCTCAATATGACATCGTTGTCGACAACGATGTCATTAACCGAAAGTGATATTCGAGCATTTTCTCGGTACAAAAGAACCGCTTAGATATGAGCAGCCATCTGCCCAAGATGCAGTTCGCCAGTAAGTCGAATGATCACCTAATTGCCACCTTGCGGGATGTAGCCGATTTGGCGGGCGTATCGACGAAAACTGTCTCACGTGTTGTCAATCACCAGAATGAAATCAGCGAAGCTACGCGCCAGCGTGTCCAAGCTGCTATCGATCAGCTCGATTACCGGCCAAACACCCTAGCGCGCAGTCTAATCCACCAGCGTTCGAATACCCTGGCAGTGATCGCCTGGGGAATTGATTATTTTGGACCTTCACGTACTGTAGTAGGCATCGAGCAAGAGGCGAATGAACTGGGTTATTCCTTGTTACTAAGCCTGGTAGGTCATCCAACGGATGATCACGAGCAGATCCTGGATACGTTAATTTCCCGGCGTGTCGAGGGCATCATCTGGGCGATACCCGAAGTGGGGGACAACCGGAGCTGGGTCCAGACCAACCACCTTGATCATCTACCCCCTATTGTTTTTCTAACCATGGAATCCCGTCCGGGGATTTCCGTTGTCGCGGTCGATAACCGTAATGGTGCCAAACAAGCTGTGCAGCATCTGTTGCAGCAGGGCCGGCACAGGATAGGCATTCTCACCGGTCCAATGTCCTGGTGGGAGGCACGTGAACGCCATACGGGCTGGCAGGAGGCCCTGGAAGAGGCGGGTCTGGAAGCCTCTCCTTCCTTGGTGGTAAAAAGCGATGACTGGTCGGCGATGAATGGCGAGCGGGGCATGCGCGTTCTCCTGGAGCAAGCGCCGGACATCGACGCGGTTTTTGCAAGCAGCGATCAGATTGCCCTGGGTGCATTGGGGATGGTACATCAAATGGGCCGCCGGGTACCTCAGGAATTGGCCATTGTGGGCTTCGACAACATGCCATAGGCGGCCTTCTTTTGGCCTCCTTTGACGACCATTTACCAGCAACTGGTTGAGGTGGGCCGCATTGCCGTAAATAACCTGCATGAAATGATAGTTTCGCGCCAATCGCAAAGTGAACCAATGCAGCCAT
Source organism: Anaerolineales bacterium (assembly GCA_049514195.1). Lineage (GTDB taxonomy): Bacteria > Chloroflexota > Anaerolineae > Anaerolineales > Villigracilaceae > UBA877. The sequence goes on from JBEKVG010000077.1 coordinate 2,643, forward strand.
TATCCACCTTGCTGAAGCCGGAGTTGATTGTGCGCCACAGTTCTTCGGTATGAGACTCCCGGACGCTTTCTCTGTGGTATTATCGGACTCAAGATTTCTCCACTTGGAGAGAAAGGAGGTGGCTCGAAAAAAGTATTAGAAGCATCTCTTCAATTCACGTTGAAAGCAAGATTTGTTTGAGATTTCCACTAACCTTTCCGATATGATTTAAGGAGGCTTAAATGTTCAAGAATGTCTCACGGATCGTTTCCGTGATCGCCCTACTCTCCATCCTGCTGGCGGCCTGTGGCGCGCCAGCAACCCAGGCTCCCGCTCCCGCGACGGCTAAACCCGCCACGGTTGCCCCCGCCACGGTTGCTCCAGCGACGGTTGCCCCAGCGACCGTGGCTCCGGTTGCCCCGACTGCTACTACCGGCGCTGCTCCCGCTGCCGGAACCAATTGGTGCTCAGGCGTCAAGATCGTCTTCTTCCCCGGTGGAACGCCCGGTGGAGGCTTCGAGCAGGCAGTGTATAACGGTGCACTTCAAGCAGCCAAAGATACAGGTGCGAATGTGCAATACGTATGGTCCGATTGGGATCCTTCCAAGATGACCACCCAATTCCAGCAAGCTGCAGCCACCAAGCCCGATGGCATAGCCATCATGGGTCACCCCGGCGATACTGCCTTTGATCCCTTGATCGATGCCGCTGAGGCACAGGGCATTATCGTAACCAGCATGAACACCCAAGTGCCGCTGGCGCAAGCCAAATACTCCGCAAATGGTTTCGGCTATGTTGGCGCTATTCTCTACGATGCAGGATATTCACTGGGCCAGGAAGCCGTCAAAGAATCAGGCTTGAAGGCAGGCGACACGGCCTTCCTGTGGGGTTTGAAAGCACAGGCCGGCCGCGGCCAGCGCACCCAAGGCGTACAGGATGCCCTTGAAAAAGCTGGATTGAAAGTGGTCTACCAGGAGATCGATACCGCCACCAATGCGAATGCCTCCGCTGGCGTGCCGGTCTTCACCGGCATTATATCCGCCCACCCGGAAATAAAGATGGTCATCACCGATCATGGCAACCTGACCGGCACCATCCAGACCTTCCTGCAAGCCGCCGGAAAGAAGCCCGGTGATATCTTTGCCGCTGGCTTCGATATCTCCGGCAATGCCGTTACCGCGATTCAAGGCGGCTGGCTGCAACTGGTGATCGACCAACAGCAGTATCTGCAAGGCTATTTCGGAGTTCTGCAGCTCTGCCTGACCAAGGTATATCATTTCAGTGGCCTGCAGATCGATACGGGCGCGGGTTTTGTCAACAAAAGCAATCTCGATGCACTCGTTCCGTTGATCAAGGCACAGGAACGCTAAAGCGCAACCGCTCAACCAAATTTGCTGAGGCTTTTCTTTATCTAGATCAGCAATAAAGAACTACGCAAGGGCTAAATGGCGCCCGCAGAACTTTGCCATTTAGCCCTTGCCCTTCAAATTAGTAGTAATAACTTCTGTCGTGAGTAGTGTGTATTTCAACGGCTGATGCCGTTCCTAAAATGCCATTATTCTGAATATAATTCATGTTATAGCTCTATCCATCACTGCAACGGAGACAGTCCTATGGAAGAATACCGGCTCGAACTTAAGCACGTGTCCAAATCCTTTGGGGAAGTCCAGGCGCTCGAGGATATCAACTTTCATTTAGGCCGGAATGAAGTGGTCGGTCTGCTGGGCGATAACGGCGCTGGCAAATCTACATTGATCAAGATCATCACCGGCTATCACCAACCCACATCCGGCGAGATATATTTCAACGGCGAGAAGGTTGATCACCTGACTGTTCCCAAGGCCAGGGAATTGGGTGTGGAAACCGTCTACCAGGAACGGGCGCTGGCTGAATTGCAGACGCTCTGGCGAAATATCTTCCTGGGACGCGAACTTACTACTTCGATGGGTTTCTTGGATATCCAACGGATGAGAGATGAAACACACCGGCTGATGACGGAGTCGATGGGCTTCACCTCGCACGCCGTCAGCCCGGATTCGATGGTTGGAAAATACTCGGGTGGTGAGAAGCAGGGTGTTGCGATCGTGCGCGCCCTCTTCTTCAACGCGGATATCGTCGTTCTCGATGAGCCCACCATGGGCCTCTCGCTCAAAGAAGCAGCCAAATTGATCAGCTTCGTTAACGGCATCAAGCAAGCTGGCAAATCCGCCATTTTTATCGACCATAACATCCTGCATGTCCATAATGTTGCTGACCGTGTGGTGGTGATCGACCGTGGCAAGGTTGCTGGTGAATTCCAAACCAAGCATATTAGCCTGAACGAGTTAATGGATAAAATGGTCCGCGTTGCGGAAACCGGCAGACTCAGTTAACATATCAATAAGGATGGATGCAATGAATTCTCAAACTAATGAAAACGTACCCGAAGTCACCCAGCAATATAAGCCGCCCTTCACTCTCAGAAGATTTATACGCACGAACAGCGCCCAGCTTGGAATCCTGGGTGTTTTTATAACCCTATGGATAATATTTATCGTTTCCGCCCCAAAGACCTTTTTGGCCCCTCAGATCTACTCTGCCTTCATGTCCTCCACCCCCTTCTTTGCCATCATGGCCATTCCCCTGACCATTGTGGTGATCGCCAAGGAGATGGATCTCTCGTTCCCCTCCATCATGGCCATGGGCATGGTGTCGTTCAACTATACCTATGGTGCTACAGCCTTTATCCATAATGCGACCATCCAGGTGTTCCTGGCAATTGTGGCTGCCCTGGTAACAGGAGCGATCATCGGCTGGCTGAATGGGTTTATCATCGTCAAGTTCGGCATTCCTTCACTCGTTGTCACCATCGGTACACAATTCCTATGGAGTGGTGCGGCCCTGGTGCTTACACAAGGGGCAAATTTTTCTCTGGAATTTATTAAACAGACCTTTTTTTACAACCTGTTTGTCGGCAAGATCGGCCCATACTTCCCCATGCAAATGTTTTGGTTGGTTGTGATCACGATCCTGGGCTGGGTGCTGCTGAACCGACACCGGTTTGGCGCGCACGTCTACTTGATCGGAGACAATATCAACAGCGCTGAACTGATGGGCGTCAATACCGGCCGCACCCGCATCCAGGTTTTCATGCTGGTCGGCGTGGTCTCTGCCTTCGCTGGCATTCTTGCCAGTTTTTACGTGTCTTATTTCTGGCCCACCTTGGGAGAGGGCTTTTTGCTCCAAACCCTGGCTTCCGTCTTCCTGGGTGGCACATCCGTCTTAGGCGGCACCGGTACCATACTGGGAACCTTCCTCGGAGCATTCATCATTGGTGCCATCGAAGCTGCAACCGTTGCTGTTGGTCTGACGGGATTCTGGACCAATTTCATCTATGGTTTAATTATCGTACTCTCGGTGATTATGCACATGTATCTGCGTAAGCGTGGGGAGTGATCTGGCCTCGCTCAAGATGAATTCGTGAAAAAGAAGGTGCGATTCCGCACCTTCTTTTCGTTTCTTTTCAATATCAGGGGTTTACTGCCCCGTCTGATCGACGGGTTCGATCTTCCAATCTCCCGATACCTGTATCTTGGTGCTGTTCCCCGGCCAATATAGGTGCGTCCAATAATCACCGCCCCGCAAGACGGACGGGTTTACCCCCATCGTGACGATGATATGGTCTGGCGTGTAGTGTGCAAAATATGTATTGCGGTTGACCAGCGGCCGTCCCAGAGTGGGATCCATCGCCACCCAGCCAACACCGGGCATGTACACGTCCGGCCATGCATGCTCAGTTTCAGCGAGGGCATCCGTTCCCTTGTCCAGATACAGCAATCCTTCGAAATAGCGCGCCGGAATGCCTTGCGCTCGGCTGAGCGCCACCAGCAGGTCAGAGTACTCGGTGCAATCTGCTCCCATCGGTCCCAGCGCTGCCTGAGCTCCCCAATTCGCTCCATTATAGGTATAGACCAGCGTATTTCCGATGTATTCATAAAAAGCCCGCACCTGGTGGCAAACTGTCCCTTTGCCTTGCGACAGTTTGTTCGCGAGAGCCACAATTTGGGGATTGGCCGATTCGATATGCAGCTCAGGCTGGATGAATTCATTCGGAAGGCTCCCCTGGCAGGTAGATAAATCGTATGTCAGTTCATTAACCGTTACCCGGTAATCGATCTTCACCGTTTGAATCGTACCGGCCGGCTGCTTGGAAAAATCGAACTCGGCATAATGGTTGCCGTATTCATCCACCACCAGAGCATAATCCTTGGGAGAAACCTCCATTGACTGTACTTTTTGATAGGGAGGAAAATCCCGGATCAACGCCACCCACAGATTTTGTTTTTCCGGCTGGCCGGTGCCCGCATTGACGATCGTCAATTGCTGGTGTACATCATATTCCCGTTGACCTTTGATAGTCACACGCTCAGGGGTTGCACTGGCAGGAAGGGAGGCATTTGCCCCGGGCTGGCATCCCAGCAGGAAGATCAATAAGGTGAGCCAAAACAAACTTCTGGTTACGCTTTTTATGCTGCCTCCGTTCGAGTGAATTGTAATTCATTCCATGGTTTGGGACAAAAGAGATGAAATGAATCCTCTCACTGCGAGTAAATCCACAGCGCCAGCGCTTTTCTATCTGGATGAAACTGTCGTTGCGAGCGAATCCACAACGCCAGCGCTTTTCTATCATGATGAAACTTTCATTGCGAGCGAGCGTTCTGTGCGAGCGAAGCAATCCCAAGATTTGCGAGGAGATTGCTTTGCCGAAGAACGGCTTGCAATGACACTTAATTGGACTTTTAGAACGCCCTGTTCCGGATTTTCGGTCTACTGGACTCTCCTCATCGCTGGTGTTATCATCAACGCATTATTTGCAGAGGATTCAGCCGCATGGATAACGCAAGGATGACCTCTCGCCAGAGGGTCATGCAGGCCCTCAACCATCAGGAGCCTGATCGCATCCCGATCGATCTGGGTGCGACAATCGTCAGTTCGATTGTCAAGCCGACCTACATCGAACTCAAACAGTATCTTGGCATGCCTGTTGGGGAGATCAAGATGCTGGATTACGTTCAGCAACTACCCTATGTTGACGACGAATTAATGGAGCGGTTCGGGGTTGATTTCCGCATGGTGCAATTGCCAGCCGCGACAACGGTGGGGGTGGATATTTTCGAGGATGGCGATTATTATGCCTTCATCGATCGCTGGGGCTCAAAATTGCATATGCCCAAAAAGGGTGGATTGTATTTTGATTGGGTTGATTTCCCGATCAAGGAAGCCACCATGTCCGCTTTGGACAACTATCGCTGGCCCAAGCCTGATCCGGCTGATCTTAACCTGCAATTGGGATTGCAGGCGAAAGCCTTATTCGAAACCACTGACTACGCCCTTGTAGGCAGCGCGGTGATTGGTGGAGGCATCTTTGAGCAGCCGGCCCGTGTGATGGGCTTGCAGAACTTCCTGATGGCACTGGTTACAACACCGGCTTTTGCCGATCGTTTGATGGAGACCATCACCAATATCTATATTGAATCCTGCAATAACTACCTTGAGCAGGTTGGCCCCTACATCCAAGTTTTCACCTTTTGGGATGACCTGGCCGGGCAAAACGGCTGGATCATCAACCCCGAGCTTTATCGGAAGATGATCAAGCCCAAACAAAAACGCCTGGTGGAAGCCATCAAGAAAAAGACGGATGCCAAATTGTTCTACCACAGTTGCGGGGCTACGCGCGGGTTGATCCCTGACTTGATCGAAATTGGGTTTGACATATTGAATCCGGTCCAAGTTTCGGCAAAAGGCATGGATACCCGGGAACTGAAAAGCGAGTTTGGACGGGATATCGTTTTTTGGGGTGGCGGTGTGGATACCCAGCATGTGCTGCCATTTGGCCAGCCCCAGGAAGTCGTCGACGAGGTGAAACGCCGCATCGATGACCTAGCACCGGGTGGAGGCTTTGTATTCGCGGCGATACATAATATCCAGGCATTTGTTCCGCCGGAGAATATCGTCGCGGCTTTCGATACTGCCATGAAATATGGCAGGTATGGAGGTTGAATATCCACTGTGTCCATCTGTAACGCATCTAATAATGAATTGAATAGGTTCCCATGAAACATCGCGAGCGTGTATTGACTGCGCTTGACCATCAAGAACCCGATCGTTGCCCGATGCAGATCAGCTTCACCCCTGAGTTTGCCGCCCGCCTC
>JBEKVG010000078.1:0-8759 GCA_049514195.1 Anaerolineales bacterium
GTGCAGGTTTATTTTATAATAGACTGGTCGCAAATACAACCCGCCAATTTGTTAGACCAGCTCCCAGGAGGTTCCCATGTCCGATTACCTTTTCCGTGGTTCCCTTGCTGACCTTGATCCCGGAGTCTACGAATTAACCCAGATCGAATCCGAGCGGCAGGCCCGCAAGCTGATCCTGATCCCATCCGAGAGCCAGACCCCGCTGGCCGTGCGTGAAGCCATGGCCTCGGCCTTCCAGAACATCTATGCCGAAGGCTATCCCGACGAGGAATCGCGCTGGATGAGCGAGGCCGAGATCCTGGATTACCCGGCGCGCCTGGCGAGCTTCCGCCGCAACTCGGATCCGCGCTATTACAAGGGTACCGAGTATGCCGATGCCGTCGAGGCCCTGGCCCGCCGGCGCTGCGCCGAAGCTTTTGCCGCCAACGGCGTGACCGCCGACCAGATCTATGTCAATGTGCAAGCGCTCTCGGGTGCGCCTGCCAACAATGCCGTCTACCAAGCGCTGGTAGAACCCGGCTCGGTTGTCATGGGCATGAACCTGTTGCATGGCGGGCATCTGACGCATGGCTCCTCCGCCAACCGTTCCGGCAAACTTTATAAGATCGTCCACTACGCTGTCGACCCGGAAACCGAACAGATCGACTACGATGCTGTCATGGAACTGGCGAAGCAGAGCCAGCCCAAAATGATCATCTGCGGTTACTCGTCCTACTCATGGATCCCCAACTGGAAAGCCTTCCGCCGCATCGCTGACAGTGTTGGCGCCTACCTGCTGGCCGACATCTCCCACATCGGCGGGTTGGTGGCCGCCAGGGTGGTGCCCTCACCGGTCGGATATGCACACGTGATCACCTCCACCACCCACAAGACCCTGGATGGGCCGCGCGGGGCGGTTATTCTGACCACCGACCCGGCCCTGGCCAAAAAGCTCGACAAGGCCGTTTTCCCCGGCGAACAAGGTGGACCGCACGTCCAAATCTTCGCCGCGCTGGCACTTACCTTCAAGCTGGCCCGCACCAAACAGTTCGAGAAACTTCAAAAGCAGACCATCAAGAACGCCCAGGCTATGTCCGAGCGTTTCAAGGAGCGCGGCCTGCGCGTGCCTTTTGGCGGGACGAATTGCCACATGCTCAACCTGGATTGCCGCACCATCCAGGGCGAAGGTGGCGTCAGTCTCTCCGGTGACCAGGCCGCCCGCATCCTGGACCTGGCCGGCATCGTCGTCAACCGCAACACCATCCCGGGCGATAAATCCGCCCTTGACCCGTCCGGCATCCGTCTCGGTACGCCCTGGATCACCCAGCGCGGCTTTGATGAAGAAAAATCCTGCCAACTGGCCGACATCATGGCGGATGTACTGCTGGCGGCCGCCCCGCACAGCATTTCTCCAGCGCACGGCAAGCCGCAGCGACGCGCCAAAGTGGATTTTAATGTGCTAAACGAAGCCCGTCTGCGGGTGCGCCGCCTGGCCCGTGAAGCCGGGATCGACTTCGAGCCAAGCATGCACGGCTATCCCCACTTCTATTACATCGATGACAAGGCCACCACGGGCGTCTTTGACTTGGCCGGCGAGAGGGTTCGCCAGTTCCTGGATTACGCAGTTGCCAGCGATTTATCTGTTCTCAAGCCAGGCAAGTCCCAAGTTACCAAGCTGATGACCCCCAGTGGTGGGATCACCGGTACGTTGACTTACGTCGATGCCGAAACCTACCGCCTGTCCGTCCCGGTCGAACAGGCCAACCTAGCCGCGACCTGGCTGCGGGACCTCTCGGATGGCTATACTTCATTCAACCTGGACGGGAAACCGGATTATTCGCCGCGCCGGTTGCCCGGTCCAGTTATTGTGGCAGAATCGGAGTCGGCAACGGAAATTAAGCCGGAAAAGTACTCCGGCGAAGAGAAACCCTGGTTTATCGGTGTCACTGGGGCAGGCTCTGGGAAAGCCTTGCCCGGTTTTAAATGGCAGGAGGTTGAATCGCCCCTGCGGAGAACCCCGCTCTACGAGGTCCACAAAGCCCTGGGCGCCAAAATGGTCCCGTTTGCCGGCTGGGAAATGCCGGTCTGGTACAGCTCGGTGGTGGAGGAGCACCTGGCCACCCGCCAGGCGGCCGGGCTGTTCGACGTCGCGCACATGGGCGTCTACCAGTTGGAGGGCCCGGATGCGGCTGCATTCCTGGACTCGGTCTGTGCCAACTCAATTGGAGCGCTCCAGCCAGGCGAGTCGCTCTATACCCACTTCCTCGACCCGGATGCCAATGTCATAGACGATACACTGGTCTACCGGCGGACGGATGATAAGTTTCTGATGGTGGTCAACGCCTCCAACGATGACAAGGACCGGGCCTGGCTGGAAGCCGTCAGGGACGGTAAAGTGAAGATCGACAACCTGCGGCCCGGGGCGCGCACGTTTGGCTACGAAGCTGTAATCCGCAACCTGAGGGACCCACTAGCTGGTTCCGAGATGCGTGTCGACATTGCTCTGCAGGGCCCCAAGAGCCAGGAGATCCTGCTGGCGATGGGCGTCAGCGCGGCGACGCGCAAGCGCCTGGTGGCTCTCCAGCGGACGGAACTGTGCGATGCAAAAGTGGGCGGCTTCGACCTGATCGTTTCCCGCACCGGTTACACGGGTGAGAAGATGGCCTTTGAGTTGTTTGTCCACCCGGAGCGGGCCGCGGACTTATGGAACGCCGTGCTCAAGGCAGGTAAAAAGTTCGGCGTCAAACCGATCGGACTGGGGGCGCGCGATTCCCTGCGCACCGAGGCCGGCCTGCCGCTTTACGGGCACGAGATGGGACTCGGCTCTGGCAAGGGTGGCGAGCACGACCTGGGCGTCGGAGAGGCCGGCTTCGGTGGCTACATCAAGCTCAGCAAGCCCTGGTTTATCGGACGGGAGGCCTTTGTTGCACGTGAGCAGGCCCGCAAGGGCGTGGTCTGTCGCTTCCAGTTCCCCGAGAAGGGCGTGCGCATGGCCCATAATGGCGACCCCGTGCTGGATAAGCGCGGCAAGGTGATCGGCTGGGTGACCAGTTGCGCGGCTGACCAGAACGGCACCCTGACCGGGCAGGCCTACGTGGAGTTGAAATACGCCGTGGAAGGCACGCAGATCTTCGTCTTCCAGAGCGCCCAGAAGGAGGCTGGCCCCGCCCCGGCCGAGTTGAAGCTCGGCGACAGGGGCTTGGTGCCCACCGAGGCAGTGGTGTTGAGCAGGTTCCCGAAGTTATAGGATGTTGTAAAATGATTGGGACGGCAATGGAATGCCGTCCCATTTTCTTAGCAAGGGGTTGTTCTATGACTGAAAAGAAGAAGTGCGTGATGATCAGCAGTACCATCAGCGATTTACCCGACCATCGCAAAGAGTTGATGAACGCTTGTCTGCGGCAGGGCATGTTCCCGTTGATGATGGAATATTTACCCGCCAGCGATGCAGAGGCGATCAGTGCATCGCTCAAGATGGTGGACGAGGCGGATATTTATGTAGGCGTCTTCGCATACCGCTATGGATACATTCCAAAGGATAAAAACGCCAAACAGATCTCTATCACCGAGATGGAATACGACCGCGCCGTCGAGCGCAAAATTCCGCGCTTGATTTTCGTAATGGATAAATCACATCCCATCACGGCGGACGATATGGACATTGAAAACGCGACGAAACTCAAAGCATTCAAAGAGCGGGTGCAGACGGAGAACATTGTCAACTTTTTCAAATCGCCCGCCGACTTGCGCGCCAATGTCATCAACAGCCTTTCTCAATATCGCGAATCAGACGTCACCCAATTCCACTATGTCAGCGACATCCCCGAACCGCCCGAAGCGTATATCGCACATCCGTATACGCTCCTGCAAACGCACCGGCTAGTTGGGCGTCAGGAAGAACTCAATTTGCTCACGAATTGGGTCACCAAAAAGCAAGAAGGGATTTATTGGACTCGGATTCTCAGCGTAGTCGCGGTTGGCGGGATGGGCAAGAGCGCGCTGACGTGGAAATGGTTCAACGACATTGCACCGCAGGAAATGAAACCGCTCGCGGGACGCATGTGGTGGAGTTTTTATGAGAGCGACGCTTCATTCGAGAATTTTGTCATCCGCGCGCTCGCGTATGTGACCCAGCGTTCGCGCGAAGAGGTACAAAAGATTCCGCTGCCCGAACGCGAAATGCAACTGCTTGCCGCGCTCGACCGAGAGCTGTTCCTGTTCGTGCTAGATGGCTTGGAACGGATTTTGATCGCATATGCTCGGATGGACGCGGCGCGTCTAGACGATGGTCAAGTTAGAAGTGAAAAGAAACTACGTAAGACTTCTGATCCACGTGTTGGGAGTTTTCTCAAGAAACTGACACAGATCAGAAACTCGCGTATCCTGGTCAGTTCGCGTCTTTATCCCGCCGAACTTGAGATAGAGACAGGTGATCCAATTCCAGGAAGTTTCCGGCACGATATTGGTGGTTTAACCGACGAAGATGCGGTGGAACTCTGGCGTGCGTTTGGCATCACTGGCTCGCGCGATGAACTTCTGCCGATCTTCACAAAGTTCGATAAGCATCCGTTGCTAATTCAGGCCCTTGCAGGCGAAGTGAAAAACTATCGCCGTGCTCCAGGTAATTTTACCGAGTGGCGCAAGGCCAATCCCAATTTCGATCCTACCAAGTGCGAACATGTGCAAGATGCGATGGCGCACGTGTTGCAATATGCGCTACGCGGTTTAGATGACAAGGCGCACAAGGTGTTGGAGACAATTTCGGCGTTCCGTATGCCTGCTAGTTACGATACCCTTGCCGCGCTGTTTGTTGGCAAAGGGAAACTGTTTCCTGCCGAACTTGGGCTGGATGTTGCGCTGAAAGAACTGGAAGACCGCGGACTGCTGGGCTGGGACAAGCGTGCCAATCGTTACGACCTACACCCGATTGTACGTGGCGTAGTGTGGAGCAGAATATCCGATGATATGCGGAACGGCGTGTTCATGACTCTGCACACATATTTTCACTCATTACCCACGATTGCTGATTGGCATCAAGTCAGCAGTTTAGATGATCTCACAACTGCCGTTGAACTATTTAACACACTGATTGGGTTAGATCGTTATGAAGATGCTTGGCACTTGTATCGCGATAGGTTGTTCAGTCCATTGCAATTTAGACTCAGTATGACTGTCAAGCAGGTCGAGTTCCTGAAATCATTCTTTCCGGATGGAATTGATAAAGATCCGAATCTTTTGAGTAGATTCTCGCAATCCGAAGTTCTTCGCTTCCTAGCCGAAAGTTATCACAGAGGAGGAGAACCTAATAAGGCGATTGGCTTTTATCTTCGCTGTATGGGAAGTCCAGAAACGTTGTCTGAAGTGGAATCACAACTCTATGTGACAATATCTACGCCAAATGAACTGATCAGTCATTTGCAGATGTTGGCTGATGCATATTATCTAACAGGTGCGATGTACCAGTCATGTCTCGTTGCATTCTCATCGTTGAGAATTTCCCGTAAGTGGTTTGATAACTGGAATCAAGCAATCATCCTGTCACGTATAGGTCTCATAGCAGCAGCACGTGGATTTGTGGATCTAAGTAAGGATGCCCTTCAGCGTTCTCTTACAATGTTCCGTGGAATGCAGTCTCAGCCACGCGAAGGTGGTTTGCATTTGCTGATGGCACAATTGAAGATATGGACAGGTAATCCTTCTGCTGCTCTGTTATTAGCAAACCGTGCGTGGGAACTGGCATATACGAACCAACTAGAACGAGATTTCATCCGCGCCGCGCGCATGCAAGGTGGAGCCTCGATGGAGTTGAACGATATTACCAAAGCAGGCGAACACTTGCATCATGCGCTTACTAGGGCACTTGCAGTGAATTTCGTCGAAGAAGAACTTCCCACGCTTGTCGCGTTGGCAGAGTTGAGGCGGCGGCAAAAGGATTTGAAAGCCGCTTGTGAGCTGTTGGATGATGTGTGGGAACCTGCGGAACGTGGTCCGTATCCGCTCTTTCACGCGGACGCGTTCAACGTCCTCACGCAAATTGAACGCGATGCGGGGAACAACGCGGCAGCAGTCGAAGCGGCAACGAAAGCATATCGCCTGGCTTGGTGCGATGGCGAGCCGTATGCGTATCACTGGGGTCTGGTCGCGGCGCGCAAACACTTGAAAGAACTAGGTGTGCCGGAACCATCAATGCCACCGTTTGATGAAAGCAAATATGAACCGATGCCTGAAGTCGAAATCAATCCGGATGATGAGTTCCATGTCGATGAAAGCGAAACAGAAAAATGATTTTGATTGAAGGCATAGGATTTTTCACTTCGTGAGCAGCAATGCGAGGAAATGGCTGCTTTGGTTGGTTGTGCTCGCTGTCCTCGCCTGCCTCCTGTGGTGGGCCTTCCGGAAAGCCCCGCTGAGGGAGATCCGGGCAGCCATCTGCCAACTGTGCGGGTGGCAGATTGCCATCATCCTGACGCTTAATGGGATTTTCTATATCGTCGCAACGTTACGCTGGTGGACCATCATCCGCGCAGACTATAAACAAGTACCCTATTTTCCGCTGCTGGGCGTGCGCGTCTCGGTATTTGGGGTCAGTTACATCACCCTCGGGCCGCAGGTCGGCGGGGAACCGCTGCAGGTGCTGACGCTGCAAAAAAGATACGGCCTGACGTATACCCACGCCACCGCCACCGTCCTGATGGATAAACTGCTCGAGTTCTTGGTGGACTTTTTCATGCTGGCCATCGGGTTGACGGCCATTCTGCGGGTCGGCGTGCTGGCGGGAAGCGGCCTGCAGTTTTCGGGCGACTTGGTCCTGCTGGCCTTTCTGGTCTTATGGCCGGCCCGTCCATATAATCCTATTGTATAACCGCCGCTACCCGGTCACTGCTTTGGTGAGCCGCTTTCCCTTTATCCGAAAGAATTCCAAACCGCTGCGGTTCCTGCGCGCTGCTGAAACGCTAGCCGGCAGGTTCTGCCAATGCCACCCGCGCCGCTTACTGGCCGCTACTGGATTCTCCCTTCTTGCCGGGGCAGGCATGCTGCTGGACTACGCCCTGATGACAACCTTTCTCAATATCCATTTGTTATTCTGGAAAATGATCGCGGGTTGGATGATGGGCTGGATCTCGCTCATCATGCCGCTGCCCGGCGGGCTGGGCGCGCTGGAAGCCAGCCAGGTCTTTACCCTCGGCAGTTTCGGTTTCAGCGCTGCGGCGGCGTTCAGCCTGACGCTGGTCATGCGTGGCCGCGATCTGCTGATCGGTGGGTTGGGACTGCTACTAGCAGGCACCGGATGGAACCGAAGGGCCATACCTCTGATCGAAAAGAATTCCCTATGAACATTGCTCAAAAGATCCGGGAAAAATTCCTCGACAATGTCAACATGGCCTCCGGGATGCTGCGATCCTGGCGCGGCGACCCACAAGCCTGGGAGGCCAGCATCCGCCGTTACGAAGCGCGGGAACGTCTCCAGCCTGTCCCAGTTGGCGCGGTTGTGTTTACCGGCAGCTCCAGCATCACCTTCTGGGTCAGCATGGAACAGGACATGGCACCCATTCTGGCTATAAACCGCGGATTCGGTGGCTCCCGGATTGGTGATGTTGTCCATTACGCCGACCGGATCATTCTCCCCTGCTGTCCGCGGGCGGTCGTCCTTTACGCAGGCACAAACGACATTGCCTGGCCGCACCCGGCCACGCCACAGCAGGTCTTCGATGGATACCAGAGATTCGTTCAGCGCGTCCATGCAGCCCAGCCGGAAGTATCCATTTACTACGTTTCGATCTGCCCGGCACCTTCGCGCTGGCGCTACTGGCCGATTGTACGTGAAACCAACCGTCTCATTCAGGCTCACGCACAGACCGACCCACGCCTGCATTTCATCGATATCACCTGCGCTTTCCTGGGTCCGGATGGCTGGCCTGACCGCCGCCTGTTCCGCAATGACCGGCTCCACCCTAACGCCAAGGGTTATGAAAAATGGACGGCGCTGCTTAAGCCGGTCCTGCTGAAGGACTTGTTTCCAACTAACTATGAGCCTTGACATCCCTGCTATCATCGGTTATTGTACTTATACAAAATCGCATTAGTTCAGCAGTCGCTGCTGTTGTACGCTTCCCCCAACGCTTGTCTGACTTCTGAAGAAAAGGAATCTTAGTGAACTTCAACCAGTTCAACCTCGATCCACGCCTGATGGCGGGGATCGGCCGTCTCGGCTATACCGAGGCGACCCCCATTCAAGTTGCGGCTATCCCGGATGCCCTGTCCGGGAATGACCTGATCGGCACCGCTCAGACCGGTACCGGCAAAACGGCTGCCTTCGTCCTGCCTATTCTCAATAAATTGCTGACCGGTCCGCGCAACCGGACACGCGCCTTGATCGTCACCCCCACGCGCGAACTCGCCGAACAGATCCACGAAGCTGTCCGGGACCTCGGGACCGGCACCAAACTGCGCTGTGTCACCATCTATGGGGGCGTGGGCGCCGCCTCCCAGACCTCTGCCCTGCGCGAGGGAGTCGAGATCCTGGTCGCCTGCCCGGGCCGCCTGTTGGACCACATTCAACAGGGCCACGCCCGCCTGGATGGTGTGGAAATTCTCGTTCTGGATGAGGCCGACCGGATGCTCGATATGGGCTTCCTACCGGATGTGAAACGCATCCTCCAGCACGTCCCTGCTAAACGACAGACCATGCTTTTTTCGGCCACCTTCCCACAGGAAATCGAAAAACTGGCTGCCCAGACGCTCCATCACCCCAAACGCATTGCTATTGGTCTCAGCCGGCC
>JBEKVG010000079.1:0-8664 GCA_049514195.1 Anaerolineales bacterium
CAATGGTGACAGTGGTGTCAAGCATCTGATCGAGGTGTTTTGTCAGGATGTGGGGCCGGAGGAATTAAAAAGCAAGGTCACCAGACCATTGACGGGCGTCCGTGTGGCGCCCTACTACGGCTGCCAGATCGTCAGACCACAAAAAGAGAAAGAGGATGTGGAGCAGCCGCAATTCTTCGAAGAAATGCTCGGTGCGATCGGGGCAACGCCGGTCAATTATCCGCTGAAAATGCGTTGCTGTGGTGGATCCCTGATCATTTCGAGCCGTACGGCGGCCTTGAGCATGGTGCGTAACCTGCTGCAATGTGCCGTAGATGCTAAAGCGACCGTTGTCGCGACGGCATGTCCGATGTGTCAGTCCAACTTGGAAGTGTATCAGCAACAGGTTAATCAGGAATTTGGCACGAACTTCTCAGTCCCGATCATGTATTTTACCCAGTTGATCGGCTTGGCAATGGGAATCTCCCAAAAGAAACTGGGGATTGGCAAGGAGTTTATCGCTATGGCCCCTGCCCTGCTCCAGGTTGTACAAGGTTAACAGTCGTCCAAGAAAATGATATCACAAGGAGTAAACCTTATTATGGATGGAAAAGAAAGAATCGGTGTATACGTGTGCCACTGCGGCACCAACATTGCCGGTATCGTGAATGTTGGTGAGGTCAGCAGCTGGGCAGCTGAGAATTTGAAAGACCAGGGCGTAGTCATTGCACGTGATTACAAGTTCATGTGCTCCAGCCTTGGTCAGGAGCTTATCCAGAAGGATATCAAAGAGCAGAAACTGACACGTGTCGTCGTAGCGGCATGCTCCCCGCACCTGCACGAAAGAACCTTCCGTAATGCTTGCAAAGGCGCCGGTCTGAACCCCTATCTGTGTGAACTGGTCTCCATTCGCGAGCAGGACTCGTGGGTGCATACTAACAAAATTGCTGCGACAGAGAAGGCAAAGGCAATCATTTCAGGTGGCGTGGCGCGTGTTATCCACCATGAACCACTCGAACCTCTACATGTCCCGATCCACCCTGCCACACTTGTCGTTGGTGGTGGCATCGCCGGCATCCAGGCCGCTCTCGAGATCGCAGATGCCGGTTTCCCGGTCTACCTGGTCGAGCGCGAACCCACCATCGGCGGGCACATGGCCCAATTCGACAAGACCTTCCCCACCCTGGATTGCTCGGCCTGCATCCTGACTCCCAAAATGGTGGATGTCGGCAACCATCCCAACATCACCCTGCTGACCTATTCCGAGGTCGAGAAGGTGGATGGTTATGTCGGCAATTTCGCTGTCACCATCCGCAAGCGCGCTCGCGGTGTCAAAGAAGCAGACTGCACCGGCTGTGGCATCTGCTGGGAGAAGTGCCCCAAGAAGGTATTGGATAATGTCTTCGAAGCCGGCATGGGCAATCGCAAGGCAATCTATGTCCCATTCCCGCAGGCTGTCCCCAAGTACCCGGTCATCGACCGCATCAACTGCACCTACTACATCAAGGGTACCTGCAAAGCCTGCGAAAAATTCTGCCCAACCAACGCGATTGACTTTGCCCAGGAAGACGAGATTATGAATGTTCAAGTAGGTAATGTCATCCTGGCAACCGGCTACGATCCTTTCGATGCACACCGGATCACCCAGTATGGCTATGGCCGTCTGGCGAATGTGTTCACCAGTCTTGAATTCGAGCGCCTGTGCAACGCGGCCGGCCCGACGGGTGGCAACATCGTCCTGCGGGATGGCAAGACTGCTCCCAAGGTCGTCGGGATCGTCCATTGCGTAGGCAGTCGCGATAAAAACTACAACGAATATTGCTCGGCGATCTGCTGTATGCAGAGTCTGAAATTTGCTCATCTTGTCCGCGAACGGACCGGCGCGGAGGTTTACAACTTCTATATTGATATCCGCGCGGCAGCCAAAGGATATGAGGAGTTTTATCACCGCTTACTCGATGAAGGGACGCACTTCATCCGCGGCAAAGTAGCCGAAATCAGCGATGCCGTGCGCCTGCCCGGTGAAGAAGGCAAGCTGATCATCCAGGTCGAGGATACGCTGACCGGCAACCAGTTGCGCGTCCCGGTGGATATGGCCATCCTGTCTACCGGTCTCGAACCCCGGCGTGACTCGAAGGAGGTGGCGAAACTGTTCGGCATTTCTTGCAGTGCAGATGGCTGGCTGATCGAGCGGCACCCCAAACTGGACCCGGTTGCCACTGTCACCGAAGGCATCTACATTGCCGGCTGCGTTCAAGGTCCCAAGGATATCCCGGCCAGTGTCGCGCAGGGTGCGGCAGCGGCTGCTCGCATCCTCGGCAAGATCGAGCAAAAGGAAATTGCCCTCGAACCTGTGCGCGCCACCATCAACGAGGCACAGTGCTCCGGCTGCCGCATCTGCAACGATATCTGCCCCTTCAATGCCATCCTTTTCCATGAGGATAAAATGGTCAGCGAAGTCAACCCGGCCCTTTGCCAGGGCTGCGGTACCTGTGTGGCCGCATGTCCGGCGGGTGCCATCTCTGGGACCTGCTTCTCCAACGAGCAAATCCTGTCGCAGATTGACGGCTTGCTGTTCTTGAACATCCCAAAAAAGGAAGCCGTGGCGGCTTAAGGAGAGATAACCATGACTGATACACCTGAAACCAAGCCCTTCGAACCCGTCATCATCGGCTTCACCTGTAACTGGTGCTCCTACCGCGCCGCCGATATGGCAGGTACCGCACGTATAAAGTATGCCCCCAATGTGAGACTCATCCGCCTGATGTGCTCCGGGCGTCTTGATCCAACCTTCGTGTTCAAGGCTTTCGCCGGCGGCGCGGATGCGGTGCTCGTCTCCGGCTGCCATCCGGGCGATTGTCATTATATAAACCAGAACTACAAGGCCCTGCGCCGCTTTCACCTGATGCAGCGCGTCCTGACCCAGATGGGCATCGAACCCGGCCGTCTCAAACTACTGTGGGCCAGCGCGGCCGAAGGTGCCATCTTTGCCCGGGAAATAACCAGTTTCGTTGAACAGGTCCGGGCGCTTGGGCCTTTGAACTGGAACAAGACTGGCGCCGAGGTTCCAGCGGAATCGGTACTAGAGGAGGTGCAGGTATGAGCAAGCCTAAATTCGCCATGTATTGGGCCGCTTCCTGCGGCGGGTGTGAGATCGCCGTCCTTAATATCAACGAGAAGATCCTGGATGTGGACGCGGCTTTCGACGTGGCCTTCTGGCCAGTCGCCATGGATGCAAAGTACGCGGATGTCGAGAAGATGGAAGATGGCGAGATCACCCTGTGCCTGTTCAATGGCGGCATGCGCAACGACGAGAACCAGCATATAGCCAAGCTCCTGCGCAGGAAATCCAAGATCATGGTCGCCTTTGGCTCGTGTGCCTGTGAGGGCTGCATCCCCGGACTGGCCAACCTCAGCTCGATCAAGGATATGGTGGACACGGCCTTTTCGACTATCTCCACCGACAATCCGAACAACCTGCGCCCGCAGACCAGCTACGCCATGCCCGAAGGCAATATCACCATCCCCACCCTCAATCCAGTTCTGAAGACCCTCGACCAGGTGGTGGATGTGGATTACTACATGCCCGGCTGTCCGCCTGAATCCCTCCAGATCGCGGCGGTGGTGGACCTGGTTATTGCTGCCTTGAACGGCAAAGCCGAGCTGCCTCCCAAGGGTGCCACCATCGGCGCCGGCAATTCCACCGTCTGCGACGAATGCCCGCGCAAACGCAACATTAAATCCATCAAGGAATTCACCCGGATCCAGTTCATGGCCACCGACCCGGAGCTGTGCCTGTTGGAGCAGGGCATCCCCTGCAACGGCCCCGCCACCCGCAGCGGCTGCAATGCCCGTTGCCCGATCGCCGGCGCGCAGTGCATCGGTTGCTACGGTCCCGCCGAAGGCGTGGTGGACTACGGCGCCCGCCTGATATCGGCTTTCGCCTCGGTTATCGACAGCGAAAAACCCGAAGAAATCGACCAGATCCTAGACGGATTGGTGGATCCTGCCGGACAGTTTTATCGGTTCAACTTGGCTGGCTCATTGTTGCGGGACAGCAAAGCCGCGCAGACACCCTTAGAACGGGTGCAGGAAGGATGATAACCCATGCAAAGAATTACCATTGATCCCATCACCCGGCTGGAAGGCCATGGAAAGATTGAGATCTTTCTAAACGAAGACGGCAACGTCGCCAATACCTATTTCCAGATCCCGGAACTGCGCGGCTTTGAGCGTTTCTGCGTCGGTCGCCCGGTGGAGGAAATGCCCCTGCTGACCAACCGCATCTGCGGCGTCTGCCCAGAAGCCCACCACATGGCGGCGGCCAAGGCTGTGGACGCGGTCTATCATGTGAACATCCCCTCTACGGCGAAAAAATTGCGCGAACTGCTCTACATGGCCTTTTACTGCACCGACCACACCACCCACTTCTACGCCCTGGGCGGGCCGGATTTCATCATGGGGCCAGATGCCCCGGTGGCCGAGCGCAATATCCTGGGTGTCATCCATAAAGTCGGGCTGGAGATCGGCGGCAAGGTCATCCAGATGCGCAAGTACGGACATATCGTGGTCGAGATGATCGGCGGACGCAAGGTGCATCCTTGCACATCCATCCCCGGCGGTCTGACCAAGGGCATCACCGAAGAACAGCGCGTGGAGATCGAAAAGATGGGCCGTTGGGCGATTGAATTCGCCCAATTCAGTTTGAAGGCGTTCAACGACATCGTCCTGGGCAACCAGCAATATGTCGACCTGATCCTGGGTGATATCTACACGCATGAAACCTATTACATGGGCCTGGTGGATGCCAATAACAAAGTCAATTTCTACGATGGCAAAGTGCGTGTGGTCGCTCCGGACGGCAAGGAATATGTCAAGTACGAGCCGAAGGATTATGTCCTCCACATTGCCGAACACGTCGAACCCTGGACTTATCTGAAGTTCCCGTACCTGAAGAACGTTGGCTGGAAAGGCTTGGTGGACGGACCCGAATCAGGCATCTACATGGCTACTCCACTTTCCCGGTTGAATGCCTCCGACGGCATGGCTACCCCGCTGGCTCAGGCTGAGTACGAGAAATTCTACGCCACTCTCAAGGGCAAACCGGTGCACCAACGCCTGGCCATCCACTGGGCCCGCTTGATCGAGCTGCTCTACGCAGCCGAACACTGGGTGGAACTCGCCACAGACCCTGAGATCACCTCCCCAAACTTCCACACCATCCCAACCGAAAAACCAACTGAGGGCGTAGGTATTGTCGAAGCACCGCGCGGTACCCTGACCCATCACTACTGGACCGACGAGCGCGGTGTGGTGACCAAGGTCAACCTGATCGTCGGTACCACCAACAACTATGCTCCCATCACCATGTCGATCAAGAAAGCCGCCAGCAACCTCATCAAAAAAGGCAATGTCAACCAGGGATTGCTGAACATGGTCGAAATGGCCTTCCGGGCCTATGACCCTTGCTTCGGCTGCGCCACCCATTCCCTGCCCGGCCAGATGCCGCTCGAAGTCACTATCCACGACGCAGACGGCAACCCGGTCAAAGTCTTGAAGCAGTTCATCGATTAAGTCTTACACGTCCAATAGGTCTAACAGGTCGTCAAGTGACTTGGTAGGCTTATTGATTTGTCCGAATTGTCAGACTTGTAAGACCTCTAAGACTTGTTAGACTTGAAGACATTGATCATCGGTCTCGGTAATCCTATTCTCGGCGACGATGGTGTCGGCTGGATTGTCGCGGATCAGGTTCAGGCGATTCTTTCCACTCATCAATCGGCTATCGCCAATCCTCAATCCGTGGAAGTGGATTGCGCTTCGCTGGGCGGGCTGAGCCTGATGGAGCGCATGACTGAGGCGGAACGGGTCATTTTGATCGACTCGATTTTTACAGGAATGAAGAAGATCGGAACCGTAAGCCAGTTCAGCTTGAACGACATGCCAAACTTGAGTGCCGGCCATTCCGCTTCCGCACATGACACGTCCCTGCGCAACGCCTTAAACGTCGGCCGCAGCATGCAGATTGACCTACCGGAAGATGAAAACGTGATCATTGTTGCCATCGAAGCCGAAGCCGTTTATGATTTCAGCCAGGAATTATCCCCAGCGGTTGCTGGGGCGGTACCACAGGCCGTAAAAACGGTACTTGATCTGATCGATCAATACCCTACCACAAAGGCTTAAAGTCACAAAAAACCTTGTGATTCTTTGTATCTTGGCGACTTCGTGGTTGTTTTTCAAATCACCCTGATCACCAAAGGAGAGAGACATGGTATCCCCTGAACTTTTACGCCGTTACCCTTTTTTTGCATTGCTCGATGAGCAACAGCTCGAAGCGCTTGCCATGATTACCCAGGAGAAGAGCTATCCAAAAGGTGCTTTACTGGTCAAGGAAAACACTCCTGCCAGCATTATGGCGTTGCTGATAGAAGGGGATATCGATCTAATCTACAGCGGCGGCGGGGAAGGCGCTATTTCGAACGCCCTGGTGGGGTCGATCGCCCCGGGTGAGCCCTACGGTGTCTCCTCGTTGATCGAACCCTACCGCTATACCGCCACCGCCAAAGCCACTCTGCCAGTCAAAGTGCTCGAATTGGACGGTCTTGCCTTAAGGGCAATGGTGGAAAAGGATCCGAAAATGGGCTGCATCATGATGCGCAATGTTGCCATTGCCGTTCTCGAGCGCCTGCGCTACACCCAGGTGGAACTGGCGGCCGCGAGGGCCTGACTAGATGCACATGCATTAAACAAAAAGACACCCGGCTTCCTAAAACCGGGGATCTTTCTTTATTCCTTAACCTTCGCTGGTCATGATAAACATCGGCTTCATTTCGAAGCTCTCGTACTTTGGGCGGTAGCGCTCCGTGTTATAAAACTGTTCGACATTGACCACCTTCTTCGACCCGGTCACCACATCCAGTGGGACATTGTCGTAGCGGCCGTTCTTGAGCACCACCAGCCGGCCATGAATATTCTTGAGCAGCAGGTCGAGTGCCAGGTTGCCAAAGGCCATGGGAACGATCGAGTCGACCGCATCCGGATCGCCGCCGCGCACCATGTAGCCGAGATTCTGGTTGATGATGTTGATCGTTACGCCATTATTGTATTGGGCGGAACGTTTAAGCAGTTCCTCCGCCACCGTGTCACCGATGCCGCCCAGCTTGGCATGCCCGAAGGCATCCGTGGCCCCGTCCTTGAATACCATTTCGCCGCCCTCGAACTTGGCCCCTTCCGAGACCAGCACAATGGCGTACTTGCTCGGGTTGTGGTTGCGGTCCGCCACCAGCAGTTCAGTCAGGCGATCGATGTTGAACTTCCATTCCGGGATCACACAGCGATGGGCTGCCCCGGCCATGGTCGGCAGCATGGCCGTGAAACCGGCATAGCGTCCGAACACTTCCAACACCATCAGGCGCTCGTGCGAGCCGGCAATGGTGCGCAGGTTGTTGATCAAGGAAATGGTGCGGGTAACGCAGGTGCTGAAGCCGATGCAGTAATCCGTCCCCGGCACATCATTGTCCATTGTCTTCGGGATGGCGATGACCTTGAAACCTTCCTTGTAAAGCCGGACGGCGTAACTCAGGGTGTCATCCCCGCCGATCGGAATGAGGGTATCGATCCCGAGAAAATCCAGGTTCTTGAGGATCTCCGGGGTCAGGTCGTTGCGCTCTTCCTTGTACTTATCCTTTAAGTGAGCCGGGACATTTTCGGGCTTGACCCTGGCTGCGTTGGTGCGGGAGGTATGCAGGAAAGTGCCGCCGGTGCGCCCGGCCTTGTTGACGACATCCTCGGTCAGCACCTGGTAGTTATCGCTGTTATCGGCATCCTTCTCACGGACAAGGTCCACCAACCCGCCCCAGCCGCGCTTCAGGCCGATCACTTGGTAGCCCTCGCGGATGGCGCGCACTGTCACAGCCCGGATGGCTGGATTCAGCCCCGGGACATCCCCACCGCCGGTCAAGATCCCGATGACTCCAGCGTTCTTCTTAGACGACATACTTCTGCCTCCTTGGGATAAAAATAATTATGGAAACCAGGCGGCAATTATACTGCATCGCCAATAAAAATGTTTCGCGCGGCCACACCGGGTGCATTTTAATAAATTGGGGGCAGGTTTCCCAAGAAGATCAATCCGGACTCCAAAATCTCCAGATTTTGGAGTTGTGGCGCGAATGCACTCCAATGTCTGGAGACATTGGAGTGCATTCTCAATCGGCGGCCTGGATCATCGGTCTGCGGCTTGCCATAAAGCTTTCCCCCCAGAATAAGATCAACGCAACCCAGACGATACAGAAACCAATCAGCAGAGACAGGTTGAACGGTTCATGAAAGAGAAACACACCCAGAAGGAAGCTTATGGTTGGATTAATATATTGCAGGATACCCAGCAGGGAAAGCGGAATGCGCTTCGCAGACGCTGCAAACAACAGCAGCGGGACGGTCGTCACCGGTCCTGCGCCAATCATCAACAAGTTCTGGATGGCATTGGTGTGGAGAAAAGCTGCCTGTCCCCTTCCCTCCAGATAAATCAGGAACCCAACCGCCGGAAGGAAGAGTAGGCCCGTCTCAAGCGTCAATCCATGCAGCGGGCCGAGCGGGGCGGCCTTTTTTACCAGCCCATACAATCCGAATGAAAAAGCCAGTGTCAGCGCGATCCAGGGAAACTGGCCATAGGAAAGGGCC
>JBEKVG010000080.1:0-8586 GCA_049514195.1 Anaerolineales bacterium
ATCCCGGTAATCTTCTCGTCGAGGCTGGAAGCCACCGGCCAGAACTCACCGCGCAGATAGACGTAGGCAGCGTTAGCCCCCACTGCATAGGAGGCAATAGCCACGCCTTCCAGGAACTGCAAAGGATTGCCTTCCATGATCTCGCGGTCCTTGAAGGTGCCGGGTTCAGACTCGTCCGCGTTAGCTACTACATAATGTGGCCAGATGGTATTGGGAATGAACGACCATTTGACGCCAGTCGGGAAGCCAGCGCCACCGCGGCCACGCAGGCCGGAGGCCTTGACCGTGTCGGTCACTTCCTGCGGTTTCATTCTGGTAACAGCCTTATTAAAAGCCTCGAAACCACCATTCTTTTGATAGACATCCAACTCGCCTATCCCAGGAATATCACGATGACGCAAGAGAAGAGCTGCCATCACTTCACCCCCCGGTCGCCCTTTTTTAGTGCTTCAACCAATTCCAGGGTCTTGTCAACGCTCATGTACTCGTGATATTCAATGCCATCCGCACTCTGGAGTTGGAACATGGGAGCCCGGTCACAGCCAGCCAGGCAGGTAACCGTCTCAATCGTTACCAGGCCATCCGAGGTGGTTTCGCCAACCTGGATGCCCAGGTTCTGGCAAAGCTCCTCCAGGAATCTATCCGCGCCGCGCAAGGCGCAGGGCAAGTCCGTACAAACCTGCATGCGGTACTTGCCGGCCGGCTTGTCATGGTAAAGCGTATAAAAGCCGACAACCTCGGCCACCTCGGTGGAAGTGATAGCCAGCATTTTGGCAATGTCTTCCATTGCCGCTTTAGTAACATAGCCGCCGGCGCGCTGCGCCAGGTAGAGCAGCGGCATGACCGCCGAGCGTTTTTGCTCCGGAGGGTACTTCGCCAGGATTCTCTTTATTTCATCGGGATATTTTTCAGCCAGCATAAATCCTCACACATGACCTCACCCCTGCCCCCTCTCCCAAAGGGAGAGGGGCCGGAGGCGAGGGAAGTTTATCGATCCACATCTCCCAGAACAATATCAATGCTACCGATAATGGCGATCAGATCAGCCACCAGTACGCCCTTCGCCATTACTGAAATAGACTGCAAATTATCGAATGAAGGCGTGCGCCAGTGGATACGGTAGGGCTTCGGACCTCCATCCGATTCCAGATAAACGCCCAACTCGCCGCGGGGACTTTCAACGGCGCTGTAGGTCGAGCCTTTCGGGGCATTGAATCCCTCCGTCCACAGCTTGAAATGGTGGATGAGCGCTTCCATACTGACGCCGATCTCCGAACGCGGCGGTGGAATAAACTTGTAATTATTCGAGCGCACCGCCCCCATCGGAAGTTTATCCAAAGCCTGCCGGACAATCCTGAGCGATTGGCGCATCTCTTCGAGGCGGACCAGGAAGCGAGCGTACACATCCCCTGCGGTACGGGTCGGAATCTCGAAATCGTATTGCTCATATCCCGAATATGGCCGCATTTTACGAAGATCCCACTTGACGCCGCTGGCGCGCAGCATCGGGCCGGTCACGCCAAAGCTCAGGCATTCTTCTTTGGTCAATTTACCGATGCCAAGCGTCCGGTCGAGCATGAGCGGGTTGCGGGTCAAAAGCGCCTCGTACTGATCGATCCGTTTCGGGAAGGTCTTGAGGATATTCCGTACCGCCGCTTCGAATTCCACCGGCACATCCCGCCAAAGCCCGCCGGGACGAATGTAGGTGGTCATCATGCGCTGACCAGAGCACATTTCCATGACATCCAGAATGTACTCACGTTCACGGAAGCAATACAGGAACATGGACATGGCTGCCAAGTCCAGGGCTGCCGTACCCAGCCAGACCAGGTGCGATTGATAACGGGTAAGCTCTGCCAGGATGACACGGATGGCCTGGGCGCGCGGCGGCACATCCAGGTCCACCAGTTTCTCGACCGCCATTGAATAAGCCAGATTATTGCCGACCGGGTTCATATAGTCCAGGCGGTCAGACATTACTTCGGCTTTCTGGTATGTTTTGGCTTCCATGTTCTTCTCAACGCCGGTGTGCAGGAAACCGATGTCAGGAATGCAGTTAATCACCGTCTCGCCATCCAGTTCAAGCAGCAGGCGCAACACGCCATGCGTGGACGGGTGCTGAGGGCCCATGTTTAATAGCATGGTTTCGCCCCGGATGGCACGCTCAGAGACCAGGTGTTTCAGATCATCAACGGTGACTTCTTGAATATCAGGCATAAAGACCTCCAACCTTGGGATGGTTCCAAACCTTCACAAGGTTGAAAACTATTCTTTTGCGTAAGGCTTGCGCAGGTTGATCTCTTCGAAGTTAAAAGTGAATTGCGGTTCCTCGTAGCCCAGCGGATAGTCTTTGCGTAGTGGATGGCCTTCCCAGTCTGCGGGCATCAGAATACGGCGCAGGTCGGGATGCCCCTCCGCTTTGATGCCAAACATGTCCCATAGCTCGCGTTCGCCCCAGTTAGCGTTGCGGTAGAGATGGGAGATGGTCGGCAGGGCCGGATTAATGCCCGGCAGCGGAACGCGTATTTCCAGACGCAGGTTCTTGGAGACCGAGGTAAATTCGTAAACAACATGGAAGCGCGGCTGATCTTCCGGCCAATAATCCACGGCGGTCAAGGCTGAGAGCAATTCGAAACCCAGACCCTGAACCCTCTGACATGCCGCGACGATTTGTTCCTTCGTGATCATCAAACTCACGTCCCCGTGGGTTTCGGTAGCTGAGCCCCCGAATTCTTTTTCCAGCTCTTCGACAATGGGTTGCAGATTCTTTTCCATGCAAGCCTCTGTTATTTCTGTTGCTCGGCAAACTTGATGCCGCGCACTTTCTCGAACAGCGTAAGCACACCGTGGAGTAGCTCTTCAGGGCGCGGCGGGCAACCCGTCACGTAAACATCCACCGGTACAACCTCGTCCACGCCCTGCACAACAGCGTAGTTATTGAAAACACCGCCGCACGAAGCACAGTCCCCCATGGAAATGACCCACTTGGGTTCAGCCATCTGGTCATACAGACGGCGTAGTACCGGTGCCATCTTGCGCGAAACGCGCCCGGCCACAATCATAAGATCCGACTGGCGCGGCGAGGGCCGCATCAGTTCCATCCCAAACCGGGACATGTCATAATGAGAGGCCTGCGCAGACATCATCTCAATGGCACAACAGGCCAGTCCGAACAACATCGGCCACATCGCATAAGTGCGTGACCAGGCCACGGCCTGTTCCAGCGTGGTGGTGACCACGCCCAGATTGCCAAGTTTTTGCTCTACTCCCATTCAAGAGCTCCTTTCTTCCACGCATAGAAATAGCCTACCAATAAAATGGCGATGAAGACAGCCATTTCCGCCAGGCCAAACAAACCGAGCTGGCGGAAGACGATTGCCCAGGGCAGTAAGAAAATGGTTTCAATGTCAAAAAGGATGAAAAGGACAGCAATCAAATAGAATCGCACCGGTATCCGGCGTGTGCCGGGGCCGATGGGATTCATGCCCGATTCATAGGGCATGGCCTTCTTATCTGTGGAATGCTTCGGGCCAAACAACATACCCAGGCCGATGGCAATAAATCCGACCAGGGTGGTGACGATCACAAACGCAGCGATCGCGGCGTATTCGAGAAGCATGGCAACTCCTCTTGCAGGTTTTTAGTTGTCTTTCCGGGGCGAAAGTATAACATATGTAGGATAAAAATCGGATGTTTACCCCAAATAATCCCTCAAAAGCCGGCCGCGGGTAGGATGCCGCAATTTCCGCAGGGCTTTGGCCTCAATCTGGCGGATGCGCTCGCGTGTCACCTTAAAATAACGGCTGACCTCTTCCAGGGTGTGGTCCTTGCCATCGATCAGGCCAAAGCGTAATTCCAATACCTGGCGCTCGCGCTCGGTGAGAGCCTCCAAAGCATGCTGGACCTGCTCGCGCAACATCTCGCGCGAAGCCGCATCCAAAGGCTCAAGGGCGTCCACATCCTCAATAAAATCCCCCAATTGGCTGGAATCCTCCTCTCCGCCAGCCGGACTATCCAGCGAGACCGGATCCTCGGCGGATCGCAGAATGGCATCCATTTTGGTGGTCGCCTGTTCCCAGCGGCACTGGATCTCAGGGTCGAGTGGCACATCTTCAGCGTGCGCCCGCAGGACAGCCTGGACATCTGCCGGCGAGAGATAGCCGGATTCGAGGGCCAATTCCTCACTGGTGGGGTCGCGGCCCAATTGCTGGGTCAGAGTGCGTTGGACATGCAGCAGATGGGTGATTGCCTCGAATAGATGCACCGGAATTCGGATGGTACGGGCTTGCTCGGCAATCGAGCGATTGATGGACTGGCGGATCCACCAAGTGGCATATGTGCTAAATTTGAAGCCACGGCGCGGGTCGAATTTGTTCACCGCCCGCAGCAGGCCCAGGTTGCCCTCCTGGATCAGGTCCAGAATCGAGATGCCACGTCCAAGGTAACGCTTGGCCACACTGACCACCAACCGCAGGTTGGCACGGATAATAGCCGCATTCGCCTCGTCTGCACGGATTTGAATGAGTTCAACCTCCCGGACCAGTTCGCCTTCAGGCGGCAGTTTTAAGAAGAGTGTGCGCTGGGCAGGCAGATCATGGTGCGCCTGGATATGGCTTAAAAGCCAGCCGGCATACGTCTCCGGCAGGATGTAAAAGATTACAAAGACGTTGTAAGCGTGAGTCACCAGACTATCCCAGGTTGGGTCTGTGCCCCACTGCTCGTGTTCCATGTACCTATGCAAATAAGAAGTAGAAGCGCTTTCCCAACCCCGGTGCAGACTCTGTGCCTCCTCCAGCAATAATGCCAATTCGGGAAAGGGATGACCCAGACGCTCGGCATCTTCACCGAGGCGTGTCCAGGCCGTCAGCAAGTCACTGAGCAGGAAGTGATAGGCAGACCTGGTGGGCGAATCATGGTCTTGTTTCCCCATCCGGCGGCGACGCAAGGTCAGCAGCAGCATGTGACGGCCTGCCAACATAGCCGCCAACCATAATTCCCTGGAGACATCCAGCAGTTTTACCTGGCCGATCTCGCGCAGGTATAACCGCACCGGATCTTCGGACATTTCTGCAACCAGTTCAGCACGCTCCAGTTCGAGCGAGTCCTCAACGTCCACCCCGTTTAAATCTTCGCCTGCCGTCTGGACTTCTTCCGGTTCAATCGCAAGCTCAAGTTCTTCTTCAAAATCAGGATCAATGGCCTTGGACAGATCCGTAGTCTGGTCATTCCCCTCGGGCTTCGGTTCTTGAGGGTCAGAAGTCACTAGGTTGTTCAAATGGTGCGGATGACTGGGTGTGGGCTTACCTTTAGTTGTCATTTTCCCTCTTTACGGTGTCCATTCTGGATCATTTGCGCCTGGTCAAGACTGCGCAGGAGCTTGGTATGTTGCTGGACCATCTCACGATACGAGCCAGCCCGCAGATCACCCGATTCCTGGGCTTCTTCCTGTAAAAACCGCAACTGGTTGACACTTTCATTCAGCGCCATATGGCGAATTTTAACCACGCCGCGAAACAAATCTTCGAGCAGCCGGTCATCCACCGGGTCGAGGTCACCAGCCTGTGCAGCCAGTTCATCGACCAGATTCTCCAGCGATGGTGGAAGGTTCTGACGCAGGTACTGGTCGGCATCATGTGCATCCTGTTCGAGCGATTGGCGCACCAGCCGAAAGAGTACCTGATGGTCAGTATATCCGAAATCCTCGGCAGACATACGACTGAGGGCGGCCTCCTGCAAAGCACGGTCGAGGCGGTAGAGCAGGTCAGGCCGGAGGATAAGCAGGCTCAAAATGTGCGCCTCGATCCTATGCGATGGGGAAATCGCCGCTACTGTAGCAGGCAGAGGGGTTTCCTGCACTGGGGCTGGAGTTACCATCCTGGGTCGCGGCCGGCGTGTATTCGGACTGCGGGTCTGTGCCCCGGCAATCGAGCGCTCATCCACTTTCAGGAAACGCGCCAGGCGCTGGCGGTAGGTGTCGCGTTCGATTGGATTTGGCAGGTCTTCAATGAGAGGTGACACCTGCGAGGCAATTTCGGATTTGACTTTGGCATCCTCCAGGTCACGCCCGGCAGCCAATTTTTCCATTACATGGATGACAATGGGTTGGGCGTTTTCGATTAGGCTTTTCCACTGCTGCGGGTCACGCTGGACGATTTCATCCGGGTCGAGATCATCAGGCATGGAGGCCACGCGCAGGTCAGCCTGGAGGCGGGCCTCGTGGCGCAGCAGGCCGCGCGCGTCGAAACGCAGCTCGTCGGCATGGTCAAGACTCTGGCGGGCCGCTTCCAGGCCACTCAGGACGGCCTTTTGCCCGGCAGCATCCGGATCGAGAGCCAGCACGATACGGCGAGAGAAGCGCTTGAGCAGACGCAATTGCTCTTCGGTCAAGGCGGTGCCCATCGGGGAAACAACGTTCTCGTAGCCGGCCTGGTGGAGGGCAATCACATCCAGGTACCCTTCCACGATGACAGCCTGGTTCGCCGCCCGAATCGGCTTGCGTGCCCGGTCCAACCCGTAGAGCAGACGACTCTTGCTGAATAGCAGCGTCTCGGGGGAATTCATAAACTTGGGGAAATCCTGCGGGTCGAGGATACGCGCCCCGAAGCCGGTCATCTTTCCATTTTCATCGCGAATAGGGATCATCAAACGGTTACGGAAGCGATCAAACGTACGCCGGTGCTCGGGTGTTCCCGGGTCACGCTCCTCTTCGTGGACGATGATGAGGCCGACATCCTGCAATTCCTGTTCGGTATAGCCTTTAGCGCTGAAATGTTTGAGGGCGGTATCCCAGCCCTGCGGTGCATAACCCAAGCCAAAGGTTTCGATGCTGGCATCCGTCAGGTGGCGCTTCTCGTGGATATAGTTCAGGGCGAACTTCCCGACCGACGTGGATAGGTGATAGCGATAGAACGTGACTGCTTCTTCCAACAGCCCGCGCAGGCGTTCATGAGCTTCCTTTTCCTCCGGCTTTTCCGCCTTATATGGTTCGAGCGTGACGCCGGCGCGTTCCGCCAGAACTCGCAGGGCTTCCTTGAAATCCCAACCTTCTTTCTTCATCACAAACTTGAAGATATCACCGCCCTCGTTGCACTGTCCAAAACAACGCCAGGTCTGCCGCTCGGGTGAGACAATGAACGAGGGGGTCTTCTCGTTGTGGAACGGGCACAGGCCGGAATAGTTCTTTCCGGTGCGACGCAATTTCACAGATTCCCCAATCAGGTCCACGATATCAATGCGGGATTTGATTTCGTCAATTTGGGACATGGGTGGATAGAGAGCAGAGAGCAGAAATTGGTCAGGCAGAAGGTGTGAATGAATTATAGACGCGGAGGGAAATGGGCGCAATAACCTAAATGCAGCCTGCCCGGGACAGACGCCTAGGGGGTGGTTATTTGAAAAGGCCGGAGATTTTATTGTCTCCGGCCTGGGTCTTCTAGAATCCTTCCAATTTACTCATGTCGGCCACCCCATCGGCCAGCGCGGCGATCCTCTGCAGCAAGCCCAGCCGATTTTCACGGATGTTCTGCTCTTCCGTCATCACCAGCACTTTATCAAAAAACGCGTTGACCGCCGGAAGCATCGGGACGAAAGCGTTCAGGAAGTCGTCCACTGACCCAGGCAGGCGCATCTGATTTTCAGCCCTTTCCAGGGCCTCGAAGAGGGCTTTCTCAGCATCTTCCATGAAAGTATTGGAATCAACTGCGTAACGCAGCATCTGGTCGCGCGTAATGCGCACACAGCGCGCATAGCCTGGCAGGATCATACCCCAGTCCGGGCGTGCGACCCAGGCGGTAAGTTGCTTAACAGCCTGCGCCGCACCCGCAGGGTTATTGGATTGAGCTGCCAGAACAGCATCCACCACATCGTATTTGAAGCCCATATCAAGCAGGACAACGCGCAAGCGACCGGTGATGAACCCCAATACCTGTGCCTGAATCTCGCGGCTGACGGGGATCGGTTCGATCTTTGCGGCCGATTTCAATGCAGCGTGCAAGTCGAACGAGATGTTGTGCTCGATCAACGGCTGAACCACTCCAATGGCAGTCCGACGCAACCCAAAAGGATCTTTAGTACCGGTGGGGGCCAATCCGGCCGCGAACAGACCTGCCAGCGAATCCAGCCGGTCGGCCAGGGCTACCGTTAGGCCAGGTTTGGAACTTGGAACAGGCTGGTATTGTTCGCCGATTGCAAGCGCCACTTCTGCATGTTCTCCATTTTTTAATGCATACTCTCGCCCGATCAGGCCTTGGAGTGATGTCATCTCGATAACCATCTTAGAGACCAGGTCGGCTTTCAGCAAATGAGCCGCGCGCAGGGAGAAAGAGGCCTCGTCTGCATTAAGCTTCAACATAGGTATCAGGGAAACCGTTAGCTTTTCAATTCGGTCGTTCTTATCCAGCATCGAACCAAGCTTCTTCTGGAAGATGAGCGTTCCCAGGCGTGGGCGGAAATCTTCCAATTTGTGCTTCAGGTCGGTGCTCACGAAGAAGTTGGCGTCTGCAAAGCGCGCACCAAGAACGTGTTCATTTCCCTGCCTGACCAGATCAATACCCTGCGAGTCGCCATTCCTGACCACTACAAAAAAAG
>JBEKVG010000081.1:0-8565 GCA_049514195.1 Anaerolineales bacterium
TGCGGGCTGCCATCCAGGGAATCCCTGCCCAAAAGTTCATCTTCACCAATGCCGATGCGAACCATGCCAGGCGTGTACTGGAGGCTGTGGGTCTGCAAGGGCTTTTTGATGGGATCATTGACGTGCATGCCATTGCTCCATTCTGCAAGCCAATGCCGGAGGCGTTTGAACTGGCGCTGAAGGTGGCTGGCAGCCTGGACCCGCACGATTGTGTCCTTCTGGATGACCAGAGGCGCATCACGCGGGAAGCACGCCGGTTGGGCATGTACACTATCCTGGTGGGCGAGGATACCCCGGGTGATGATGCAGAGGCAGCCCTGTTGCAACTCACAGACCTGCCGGGCCTGTTTGACGGGCGGAATTAATACTCTTCTAACACCAGACTGCTAGAATTTCATTCTGTGTTAATCCGGAGGTGTTAATATTTGACACTGTCCGTTAGGAGATTAGTATGAAAAATAAAACTATACGTGCGATTTTGCTTGCATGCGTGGCAATTGTACTGGTAGTGTGTTCGTTTGGCGGTGGATTCGCAGCCGGACACTTTTTACCGATTGGTACGAAGTCAACCACGGTCTCCAGCACAAGCAGCAACCAGGGCGGCACACCCTCAGATTTAAATACTCTGTTTGCTCCATTCTGGAACGCCTGGAAAATAGTACACCAGTATTATGTGGACCAGCCGGTGAATGATGTCACGTTGATGCAGGGTGCCATCAGCGGCATGGTGGCGTCGCTGGGAGACGCACATTCTGAATATGTGAGCCCACAGGATTATACAGACGCAACCGCACAGCTGGCTGGCAGCTATGTCGGAATCGGGTCTCTGGTTGACACAAGCGGTCAATTATTGACCATCACCAAGCCGTTCCCCAACTCTCCGGCCGAAAAAGCCGGACTGCAGCCAGGTGACCAGATCATCGCTGTAGACGGCCAGGATGTAACCAATCTAGTGCCTGAAGCAGTCCGGCAGAAGGTGCTCGGGCCAGAAGGGACAACCGTCAAACTGACCATTCAGCGACCGGGCCAAAGTGCACCATTTGACGTCCAAATTATGCGCGCTCAAATTGTCGTGCCGAGTGTTACCAGCAAAATGCTGGCGAACAACATTGCCTACATCCAAATTTCCACTTTTGGTGACAGCACTGCAAGCGACTTACATAAACAATTGGCCGCTCTGATGGCCCAGAACCCGAATGGCCTGATCCTCGATTTGCGCTATGATGGCGGTGGCCTCCTGGAAATAGCCGTCTCTGTGGCCTCCGAGTTCATCCCCAACGGCGTGATCGTCACGGAAAAATCCGGTAATGGCACCCTGACTGCTCACAACGCCAAACCGGGTGGGCTGGCAACCAACAAAAGCCTCCCGATGATCGTACTGGTAAACGCGTATTCGGCTTCCGCATCCGAAATTGTAGCGGGTGCACTGCAAGACACCGGGCGGGCCAAATTACTTGGAGTAACGACCTACGGGAAAGGCACCGCCCAATTCTGGATACCTCTATCCAATAATAAGACCGATAATCAGGGCGCAGTTGCTGTGACGATTGCCAGATGGCTGACCCCCAATGGGCGCACCATAGACAAGAAAGGCCTGACTCCTGATATCGTTGTGCCAATGACAACGGATGACGTGAAAGCTGGCAAGGATCCGCAGTTGGATGTGGCTGTGAAGCAACTGACGAATCCATAAAAGCGTATAATATACGGGCTGTTCTTTACTTTGAAATTGCCTGCACTGGAAAAGCGCAGGAAATGGAGG
The DNA here is from genome assembly GCA_049514195.1 of Anaerolineales bacterium. GTDB lineage: Bacteria > Chloroflexota > Anaerolineae > Anaerolineales > Villigracilaceae > UBA877. Next base: position 1,763 of record JBEKVG010000081.1, read on the forward strand.
TGAAGCATGTTTTTATTTGACCCAACCTATCTTCTGTGTATGGCTCCAGCTTTCCTGCTGATGGTCATCACATCTATTTACGTGAAGTCAGCTTATAAGAAATGGAGCCAAGTCCCGGCTCGCAGTCATTTAACCGGCTATGAGGCGGTCCAGCGGCTGATCGCACGTGCCGGCCTTTATGGGATCCAGATCCAAGGGGTGGCTGGAAATCTGACCGATAATTATGACCCGCGTACGAAGGTCTTGCATCTTTCGCAGGACGTTGCGGGAACTGCCTCGGTCGCTTCGCTGGCGGTGGCTGCTCACGAACTCGGCCATGCACAACAGGATGCCCAGGGCTATTTCCCGCTGCGTTTCCGGGCTGCATTGGTACCGATGGTCAACATCGGCTCCTACCTGGGCTGGATCCTGATCATCATCGGCCTGTTCTTGAGTTACGCCGGCATGGCTTTGGGAGTGAATCTCGCCTGGCTGGGTGTGGTGATTTTTGCTGGGGGAGCAGTCTTTGCACTGGCGACTTTACCGGTAGAGTTAAATGCTTCCGCCCGGGCGCGTGTCCTGCTTTCAGAGAGCGGCATTATCTCCGGACCGGATGAGCAGCGCGGCGTCAGTACCGTGCTCAATGCGGCTGCCCTGACCTATGTCGCCGGGCTGGTAACCGCGGTACTGCAATTACTCTACTATGTCATGCTGGTTGGCGGCCTGGGACGCCGGCGCCGGTAATCCATCCAGGTAAAGAGAGCGTCGAATTGCCTCCCGCAGGCTGCGAGTCTGAGGGAGGTTTTATTTTTGGAGAAATCCAGTATAATTCCGCCATGCGAAAAATCATCGTGGCGCTGATTCTGCTCCTGGCGATTGTGTTTGTCATCGTGCGTTTTTCCGAACTACAAGACTTCCTGAATACCCTGCATCACAGCAACTACCGTTTTCTGATAGCTGCCTTTATCGTCGAAATAATCTGGATGTTCAATTCTGCAACCGACTACGGTTCTTTATATCGTCTGGTGGGAATTAAAGAAAAAACTCCTCACCTGGTGCTGGTTGCCACGGCTTCCAATTTTGTCAATGTGATCGCACCCAGTGTAGGCATCGGAGGAATGGCTGTCTTCCTGGATGACGCAGCGCGGCGGAACCATTCGACCGGGCGGGTGACGGTGGTAGGCGTGTTGTATATTCTGTTCGACTACCTGGCTTTTTTTTGTGTCCTTACACTTGGCTTCATTGTTTTGATCCGCCGCAACAATTTGAATGCGGGTGAATTGACGGCTGCCGCCATCCTGCTGGTGATCGCCGGAGGCGTGGCCTTCCTCTTATTTTTAGGGTACAAATCAACAGAAAGATTGGGTAAAGCACTTTCATGGATCGCGCGATTGATCAACCGTATCCTGCGGCCCTTTATTCGCCGAGATTATATACAGGAGGAACGTCCAATTCTTTTTGCACAGGAAGTTGGAGAAGGGATCTCAATGTTGCGCGGCAAACGCAAGGAATTGCTCTGGCCCTTCCTTTTTGCCTTGGATAACTTCGTCCTCTTGATTGGCGTACTGGCCTTCACCTTCCTGGCTCTGGGAACGCCCTTCACGGCCGGCACACTGGTAGGCGGGTTTGCCATTGGTTATCTGTTCCTGATTGTTTCGCCGACTCCCTCCGGGTTGGGTGTGGTCGAGGGTGCCATGACCATTGCATTGAATACATTACGCGTCGAAATGGCAGCGGCCTTGCTGATCACCCTGACCTACCGTTTCATCACTTTGTGGTTCCCGCTTGCCGTGGGAGCAGTCGCTTTCCGAATATTAGGCGGCAAGCCGAAACCGGTTTCCGTTGCTTAGCGCAAGCATCTTTCAGCGATTGCCAAAGTCAGCTTGACAAACCAGAACAGTAGTTCTAAAATAGCGTCTGTCAATCCTATTCATCCGGGAGGCCAGATATGTTTGAGCTACCTGAATTAATCACAATCGCTAGACAGGTCAATGAAACTTTACAGGGGAAAACCGTTCAGGAAGGACACCTGGGAAATTCGCCGCACAAGTTCGTCTGGTATAACCGAAAACCGGACGAATTTACCCGTTTGACTGAGGGAAAAACCATCGGAGAAGCTTTTGTAAAAGGCCGGTGGCTGTTTATTCCCTTGGAGCCGGGATATATTCTGGTACTTGGGGAATGCGGAGGGAAAATTCTATACCATTCTGCAGGGATGAAACTTCCAGAAAAATACCATCTCTATCTGAGGTTTGAAGATGGTTCGGCACTAACCACGCTGACGCAAATGTGGGGGGCCATGGAATTGTATGAGTCAAGCCAGGAAAAGGAACTGAAGTATATAAAAGATATGCGGACGATGCCTATCGATCCGGAATTCACCTACGACTATTTCTCTGCCCTGATTGAGGTCCTCCTGCAGGGCGAAAAACGCAGCGTCAAGAGCCTGCTGACACAGGACCAGCTCATCCCCGGCCTGGGGAACGCAATTGCCCAGGATATCATGTTCTCCGCCCATCTGCACCCTCGCCACCCCCTGGCGGAGCTGACCCCAGGCCAGCGCCGTGATTTATATGAGGCCATCACGAACAAGGTCAGCGAGATTACTGTCAAGGGCGGGCGAAATGATGAGACAGACCTGTTCGGAAATCCGGGCGGCTATGTCCGTATCATGGACAGTGCGGCAGCCGGCAAGGCCTGTCCCGAGTGCGGGGGGACGGTGGAGAAAATGCAATATTTGGGCGGAGCGTGTTATTTCTGTCCCAAATGCCAGGTGTAAATAAACAATCAACTATTGACTTGTCTTGAACTGCACAGTCACGCTCATGCCGGCACGCGCCTTGGCGGGTAAATTATCCAGAACAATGGTGACCCGGTAAACAACATCGCCGCCGAGGCTTTCAGCAAGCGGTGAAATCGCAGTAACCTTGCCGGTCACATCCTGATTCAAAGCTTTTACGGAAACCGTGACCGCCTGGCCAAGACTGACCATGGGGATATCGCGTTCACTCAGATCGGTCGTTTCCACATGCATTGCTGTGGTATCACTCATAACCAGGATAACCTGCCCGGGCAAGACATAATCCCCAGCACTAACGGTAAGGGAGGCAATTTCCCCGGCAAATGGAGCGACCAGGCGGGTGGCATCTAGATTATCCTGAGCGGTTTGAATTGCAAGCTTGGCCTGCCGAAACGCTTCCAGCGCAGCGCCGCTGGCATCGGGGGGTACATTTCCTCCCGTTAAGGCTGTCAGGTAGTTCTTGGCGTTTGTCTCCGTGGCATTGGCCAGTTCCAGTTTTGCCTGGGCCTCATCCATCTGCCGCTGGGTGGGCGCCTGCGAATAGAGGCTGTAATAATAAAAGGCGGTGTCGTAGACCTGCTTGGCATTATAGAGCCTCTGGTAGGCTTCCGCCTCATTAGCGTTGTTGATATATTGCCCCACTTTTGCATCATCATAAGCAGTCTGCGCCTTATCCAGGCTATCCTTGGCAATCACATAATTGGCATAGTAATTCTTAATAAGGGCGTCGTTTTTCCAATACTGTTGGTTGTTCAAAGCCGTTTGCGCATTGGTTACATCCAAGTCCGCCGTGGTGATGGCCAGTTTGGCATTTGCGATCGCTTCAGGGGAGGTTAAACCCTGTAGGACCATGTTGGCCTGCTCCAATTGGATCTGCTGGGCAGTATCGTCCAATTGCAGTAGCAGTTGCCCGGCCTGGACATGGTCGCCGGCAGAAACCTGGATGAGCTTGATGGTACCCGCGATGCTGAATGCCATATGGGCTTCCTGGTTGGCAACGATTACCCCCGAAGCAGTCACTCCTGTACCAGTGCCTGAGTTGGTGTTGGGCGCGGGCGTGGGTGCATTGTTTCCCAGCATAACGGTGGGGAGGGCGGTCGAGGTTTTTGTGCCGGCTGAACACGCTGCCAGGAGCAGGACCAGAATCCCCGCCAGGAAGGGTAGCTTATTCTTCATGGGAACCTCCTAGGATTTCTTGTCGTTCCCATTATTCTCCACGACAAGGCCATCCCGTAATGTAACGACCCGATGGGCATATTTAATGACACGCGGGTCATGAGTTGCAAAGACAAAGGTAACATTGGTTTCCTTATTCAATTTCTCCATGATTTCCATTACCTGCCGGCCGTTTTCGGTATCCAGGTTGGCGGTCGGTTCATCCGCTAGGATAAGGGAGGGTTTGGTTGCCAAGGCACGCGCAATGGCCACACGCTGCTGCTGGCCGCCGGAAAGCTGGTCGGGGTGGTTTTTGGCGCGGTCAGCCAGGTCAACGGCTTTGAGCAATTCCATGACGCGCTCGCGGCGTTCCTTGGGGGTGTAACCGTTCAGAAGGAGCGGCATTTCAACGTTTTCATAAGCGGTCAGGGTGGGGATAAGCGCAAAGAACTGGAAAATGAAGCCGATGTGACCGCGGCGCATATCGGCGCGCTGGTTGCGGTTGAGCCGGGTGACATCCTTGCCATCCACCCATACCGACCCGCTGGTGGGCTGGTCCAGGCAGCCGATGAGCTGTAACAGGGTGGTTTTGCCGGAGCCGGAAGGACCAACCAGGGCGGTAAATTCTCCGCTATCGATGTTCAGGTTGACGCCGCGCAGAGCCTGGGTTTCTACCGCGCCGACTTTGTAGACACGGGTTGCATTATCAATTTTTACGACTTCCATTTTGTTCTCCTTTTGAGTACCGCGCTTACTTCTCTGCGCGCAGGGCTTCGACCGGCTGCAAACGGGAAGCCATGATTGCCGGATACAGACCAGCGAGAATGGTTACGATGAAGGTCACGATGGAAAGGCTGATCATGTCGTTGACCGTCAATTTCGCAAAGATCGTGTCGGTGACCATGAATCCGGTTAGGGCCATGTTCCCAATATAGAATCCGTGGATGTTGAAAAGGTAGGCTGACAGCACGCCCAAGACCACTCCAATGAGCACGCCGCCGACCGCCAGCAGGGCGGATTCAGCCAGGAAGAGCAGCATGATCCGGCCGCCCCGCATTCCGATGGCGGATAGGATCCCGATCTCGCGCGTCCGCTCGTAGACCGACATGATCAGCGTGTTGATGATCACCGAAGCGGCGATCGCCAGGATGATCAAGTATAGGATAGAGATATAGCTGTTCGCTTGGGTCTCCCAATCCAGGATCAGCGGGTTCAGATCTTTCCACGTGAGCACCTTCAAGCTGGATCCCTTCAGGGTACTGGCAACAGCATCCGTGTATGAAGTGTCCTTGAGCAGGACGACGACGGTGCTGGCATGATTCTGGGTTTGCGTAATCGCCTGCGCTTTTACAAGCGGCAGGAAAATGGTTGCACTGTCAAAACCATACGTGTTGGTCGAGTAGATGCCGCGAACGACAAAGGTCTGCTCGGCCACGTCGCCGTTGGAGGTATTGACCGAGAGGCCGACCTGGTCACCAGCCTTCAAATGCAGCTTCTCGGCGATGGGTTTGCCGATCAGCAAGCCTCCGCTGTCATCGGCGGTCAGGAAACTCCCACTGATGATCCCTAGGCGATACGGATCGTTCGCCGCCGAGGCTGGATCGATCCCGTAAATCCTGGCGCCCGCCGATTGGTTTCCGGCGGAGATGAATCCGCTGGCGAACAAGCGCGGCGTGGCGGCTTTCACCTGAGGCAGTCCGGCGATCTGACTGGCAATCTGATCCGGATTGAGAACCAGATCCTCCCATTTCAGGCTGGACTTGTTTTCGTCGTAGCTGGCCGCCCTCACCTGAATATGACCGGTCTCAAGGATGATGGCTCCCTGAAGGGCACTACCCATTTCACCATTGACAACGGAGGACATCAATATCAAGATCGCGAGCCCCACACTGACCGCCAGCGCCGAGAAAAATGAACGGCGGCGGTTCCGGCCTAGATCGCGAAAAGCCATTTTAAATAATTGCATCATGTCACACCTCATACATAGTGCAGGGCTTCGGCGGGTTCACGCCGCCCGGCTTCGATTGCAGGAATGACCGATGCCAGCGCGGAGATGATCGCCACCACGGAGGCGCGCATGACCAGTTTTTCCGTGCCCCAGGTGGGATAGACCTTCCCCTTGATCAACGCCATGTAACTGGTGACGCTCGACAGGGAACCGAAATCGAGCCCGACTTTCATCAAGGCTCCGTTAATCGCCAGCCCGAGGACGATTCCCGCCGCAACCCCCACCAGACCGATCATGGTCCCTTCGAGAATGAACAACAAGGAAATCTGGCGCGGCTTGAGTCCCATTGCACCGAGCATGCCAATCTCGCGCGTCCGTTCGTAGATTGCCATCAGCAACAGGTTGAGGATGCCGACCCCCGCGATGGCGATGATGACCACGCTGAAGATGTTCATCACACCGCCTTTTGTGTTGATGGCGGAAGCCAGGTCGGGGTAATTTGCTTCGAACGATTCAATCTCAACGCCGGTCAACTTGGGTTTCATGCTGTTGATGACCGAGGCTTCCTGCCCGATCCGCTTCAGGAAGACCGCCACTTCAGTCGATTGGCCAGGCAGGTCGTAGAGCGATTGCGCCTCGCCAAGAGAAATGTAAACGGTCTGCTTCTCGATATCTGCCATGCCGAGATCGAAAATGCCGACCACCGTCATCGTACGCTGTCGCATCTGCTCGTGCTGGGAACGACCGACCAGCGTGATGCGGTCGCCGACCTGCACGTTCATCGCATCCGCCAAGCCTTTGCCGATCAGGATATTGTCCGTGTCGGCACTGGTGAGATTGCGTCCGGCTTTGACGTACTGCCCGATAATATTCAAATTCAACTCAGTCTCCGGTTCGACGCCGGTGATACCGACTGCAAAG
>JBEKVG010000082.1:0-8550 GCA_049514195.1 Anaerolineales bacterium
TTTATATTCCATAATAACATCCAATTTACGATTTTAGACCCCAGCGGAGGTCTGGTCAAGCGCATAGTAGCCGGTCTAATAGAACTCTAACATGCAGTTGGCGATTCTGGATGTCTGGAATATACTTGTCGGTGATGATGAAATCCATCTGCGTCTATTGCGGATCTGCCAACCAGGCCTCCCAGAAGTATTTCCAGGCTGCCCGCCGGATGGGTGAGACCCTCGCCCGGGGCGGCCTGACCCTGGTTTATGGCGGTGGCCGGACCGGCCTGATGGGTGCTCTGGCCGATAGCGTTCTCGATCATGCTGGCCAGGTCATTGGCGTCATTGTCGAAAGCATGAACACGCCCGAACTGGTCCACACCCACCTGACCCGACTGGAGGTGTCAGCCACAATCCACCAACGCAAAGCCCGCATGTACGCCCTAGCAGATGGCTACATCGCCCTGCCAGGTGGTTACGGTACACTGGATGAACTCTTTGAGACTCTCACCTGGGCGCAGATCGGTGAACACCAGAAACCGATTGGGCTCCTCAATGTGGACGGCTATTACGATTCCCTGCTTGAAATGCTCGACCGGGCCGTCCTCGAAAAATTCCTTTTTCCCGAACACCGGGAATCATTAATATGCGAAACCGAGCCGGAAAAGCTTTTGGAAGCCATGGCAGCGCACCGTTATCCACTCGAGGCAGCCAAGAGGTGGATGCGGCAAGAATAGCACAACTAACTATAGGATCCCCAACTATATATAGCACGGATCAAAAAACCCTTGACTGGCTGAGGGGGGCAGCCAATCAGGGGCAGCGACATTATTCCATAAGTTGGATTGCCCGTCAAGAAGTGAATTGTGTCATTAATGTGTAAATTCATCGGTAAGAAGGGGACCTTGACGGAAAAGTAGGTAGAAGGCCCTGATTTTTCCGGTAATCCCGGAAAAGCCAGCTCAATCGGAAAGCTTCAATCCATAACAGCGGTTTTCAACTGGATGCCCAAACCATTTTGCCCAAAAACGGGCCGGTCGCGCTTCCAGGAGGCGAAAGCCCATTTTCTCGTATAACCGGCAGGCAATTTCGTTCAGGCTGGTGGTATCCAGATAAACGCCTTTCACGCCGAGATCGCGTAATTGTTGGAGATAGGCTTCCATCAATTTCCGGCCAAGTCCATGACCGCGATACTCAGAATCCACATTGATATGCAGATGAGCCGGATAGATATCCAAATCAGCGTGCGTCAATTCGCCACGTAGTACTCCGACCGCCATGCCGGTGATGTAATTGAAAGAACGCTTCCCAAATCGGTACTTGCCGCGCAGGAGATTACCGATTAATCCCGGCAGGATGAAACGTCTGTATTTCCATCCGCGCGAACGTGAGTCAACGCAACCGGTTAGAAAACCGACGACTGCCTCGTCTGCGCAGGCCACCCAGGCGTGCTCCGGTTCAATGTCTGTGTAATAGACATAAAAAGCGTCCAGAAAAGCATTCCTGTCTTCCATGTAAGCTTCGATCGGGGCACCGAAGAAAGCGGTATCTGCTCCAATACGCAGGACCGCCTCCCGGTCTTTCATTTGGTAGGGACGAACCTCGAAATCAGCCATGTGAAACCTTCAAGGAACTGAATTAATGGATACCATTTGCCAACCGGTCTGGTCCATCAGGCGTCCGCCCCCTTCCACACCGGTTCCCACAAAAACCGCCCAAGGATTGCCGAGTTCAGCCAAGCTGACCTGGGCGCAACTGTACACCCCGGACCGGGTGGCCTGCTTCCAGCCGGATTGTTGTGCCCCCGTCCGTGCCGCGTAAGAGAGAATGCCCTTAGCATCCAGCGCCTTCAAACGCAGACGATAGGTCAATACAGCCACATCCTTTTCGCGGGCCTGTGTGCACACCCACAGGTTGTTGGAGGTACCCCGGGCGAGGTAAGCTGCCACTAAATCCCCGCCAGGCACGGCTTTACGTGTGAAGAAATCGCCTACCGGATCACGCTCGACAGGCTGGATCGCCTGCCCGTTTGCGTCGGTCCAGGTAGAGGAATCCAGCGGGTTGCCCTTGGCCACAACCTGCAGGACTGGATTATCGACTGGTGCAAAGAGCTCATTGGTCCGCACAAAACTATCCATCAAGCCATGCAGCAGGGGCAACTGGGTGCGATAAGCCTGCACAGCCTTTTCCTTGCGCTGAATATCGGCTGGCGTCAAATCCCAGCGGTACCAATTAGGATTTAACGCAAACAAGGCTGGTGGAGGCGCAAGATTTTCTTGCGGCTTGAGACCCCGAATGGTCGGGAAATCGGGCCGGTGAATGAGGTAGGTTAACTGGGTTGGTTGAAAGGTTGTATCGGCATGGGTTACTTCGGCAATTGCCAGCCGGGCGAAGACGTTCAACCCCCAATGATCAGGATGCACATCATCTGGATGGGGGTAAATGATCAGGTCCGGCCGGTAGCTATTCAAAATGGACATGAGATCAGCCAGATAATCCTCACCCGCATAAACCGAATTTGGATTATACGTGATGGGGTAAGGGCTTTTGCTGTCCCGACTATACGGAGAACGATAGGGTTTCTTTGCCGACCAGTGATCGTTCCATTCGGATGGCGTACCCCGGTCAGGATAACTCAGAAAAGTAACCTGTTCCGCTTGTAAGCCCAGGATCTTGAGCGCCGCGAGCGATTCCTGCTGGCGTACCTCTCCCATGCGAATATAGTCACTAGAACTAGGATAGATCTTGCGGAAATCCTGCGCAGTGGCAAAGAAAAATCCATCTCCATTGGTGGCGATCACCACTCGCACCTGAATACCGGCCCGCTCGGCTGCCATGATGATCCCGGCCGAACTGAGCGTCTCGTCATCGCAGTGTGGGGCAAGGATCAGCAATCGGTGATAGCCAGCCAGCGAAAACGGCTTCAGGTCCGCGGCCGTTGCACCAGGTCCCGAGCGGGTCAACAACTGGGTCAAAAATATGACTGCAATGAGGAATAAAAGGATGAGCACCACCCTCCCCCGGCGCATCCAAAATCCTTTGAGTGAATCAAGCATTTCTTTTTCCGCTCATATGGTTATAGGGCGATGATGATATTTCTACAATCCATCCATAGGGCCAGCATGGATATGACAACCAGCAGAAAAGCCAACTCCAGGAGCACCACCCAGAGCTGAGCCGCGGCATATAGGATGGGAATACCAGGTAGAAAGAATATCCCGATAAAAAGATAATGGAAGAAGTAAAGCACCAATTGCAGGCATGTCTGTTCCTTACTTGTTGATAATTATATTCCAATGCAAGACCTTTCCAACATTGGGAAACTTGTCACGCCGAAATGACGACGTTTTATTTTGACGTCCTATCCCCTCTGGGCTATACTATAGTTGTCCGACAAATACCTTATTTTAAATAAAGGAGGTTTATCTATGACCGATTTTAAATTAACTTACGCAACCATGTTCAACCCGCCTGAAGAACTCCACACTCGCTTTGACGCAGGCCTGGCCAAAGTCAAAGCAGGCCTTGGCAAAGAATACGGAATGATCATTAATAATAAAGACGTGTTCGCTGGAGAAAAATTTGAGGACCGCTCGCCAGTCAACACCGACACGGTGTTGGCAGTGATGCAGAAAGGCAATGAACAGCACGCTCGGCAGGCCCTAGCCGCCGCCCGCAAAGCCTTCCCCGGCTGGAGCCACACTCCCTGGCAGGAGCGCATCAAACTGCTCCGAAAAGCGGCTGACCTGGTTGACCAACGCATGTTTGAGATGGGCCCGGTCATGGCGATGGACGTCGGCAAGAACCGCATGGAATGCCTGGGTGATATAGCCGAGTCAGCCGACCTGATTCGTTATGCCTGCGACCAGATGGAAGCTAATAAAGGCTATCTTGTCGAAATGAGCAAGGATCCATTGGTTGGTTACGATGCCACCAACCTCTCGGTGCTGCGGCCCTATGGTGTCTGGCTGGTCATTTCGCCGTTCAACTTCCCCTTCGCCTTGACAGGCGGCCCTTCGGGTGCCGCACTGGTTGCGGGCAACACCCTCGTCATCAAACCCGCCACCGACACCCCCTGGATTGTCCGCATGCTGGCTGAGTGCTTCCGGGATGCCGGCCTGCCGGAGGGCGTTTGCAACTTCGTCACCGGGCCAGGCCGGACCCTCGGTCAGACTCTCGTCGATAGCCCGGAGGTGGATGGGGTAACCTTCACTGGCTCGTTCGACGTGGGCATGAAAATATACCAGGATTTCGCCCATGGCAGATATGTCCGCCCGATCATTTTGGAGCTGGGCGGTAAAAACCCGGCCATTGTCTCGCGCCACGCCGATCTGGAATGCGCTGCAGCCGGCATCGTCCGCTCAGCCTTTGGCCTGCAGGGACAGAAATGTTCGGCAGCCTCACGAGTCTTCGTTGAGGAACCAGTCTACGAGGAATTGATCGGAAAACTCAAAACAATGACCGAGAAGCTGACCATTGGCGACCCGATTGAGCGCGCCAATTTCCTTGGTCCGGTTGTCAATAAGAATTCTTATGAGGACTTCAAGACTTTCATCAAGGAGATTGTTGATGGCGGTGGTAAGTTCCTGACTGGCGGAAATGTGCTAACCGATGGCGAGATGGCCAGGGGCTATTTCTGCCAGCCGACCTTGGTCACAGACCTGCCGCTGACGCATCGCCTATGGAAATACGAAATGTTCCTGCCCATCACAACCATAGCCAAAGTCAAAAATCTTGAAGAAGCCATGCAGAACGGCAATGATGTCAACTACGGCCTGACGGCAGGTTTCTATGGATCGGCGGATGAAGTGGACTGGTTCTTCGATAAAATCGAAGCTGGGGTTACTTACGCCAACCGTCCACAGGGTGCCACAACGGGTGCCTGGCCGGGCTTTCAACCCTTCGGTGGCTGGAAAGGCTCCGGTTCCAGCGGCAAGAACTCCGGGGGGCATTACTACCTGCCTCTCTATATGCACGAGCAAATCCGCACCCTCATCAAGTGATTTATTCGTAGGGGCACAGCAATGCTGTGCCCTTTTTTTTCACCAAATAGTGTAATTTCCCAATGACGAAATTGATCCCTCTTTCAAAGGCTGTCTCCCAATTTGTGCATAACGGGGATAGCGTGTATGCCGCCGGCTTTACCCACCTGATCCCTTTCGCGGCCGGGCACGAGATCATGCGCCAGCACAAACGGGACCTGGTACTAGCACGCGCTACCCCCGACCTGATCTACGACCAGATGGTTGCAGCCGGATGTGCCCGCAAAGTGATATTTTCTTACATGGGCAATCCAGGTGTTGGTTCCCTGCGTATCGTGCGTACGGCAATAGAGAAGGGCGAATTGGAATGGGAGGAATACTCCCACTTTGGCATGATCTCGCGACTGCAGGCCGGCGCGGCCGGTCTCCCTTTCATGCCGATGAACCAGACTGCCGCCACAGACTTGGAACGGGCCAACCCACTCATTCGTCGCGTGGTTGACCCGTATTCCGGTCGGGAAGTCATCACTGTCCCAGCCTTGAACCCGGATGTTGCCATTGTCCACGTGCAGCGTGCCGACCTGAATGGCAACGGTCATCTCTGGGGGATCATTGGCGAGCAGAAAGAGGCTGCTTTCGCAGCGAAATGTGTCATTCTCACTACCGAAGAAATCGTGGACGAGGCTGTGATCCGTTCCGATCCGAACCGGACGCTCATTCCCGGTTTTCTCGTCAGTGCAGTCTGTCACGTTCCTTATGCCTCCCATCCCTCCTACGCACAAGGCTATTATGACCGGGATAACGATTTTTACCTGGCGTGGGACAAAATCAGTGCTTCGGCTGAGACAGTGCGAGCCTACCTGGACGAATGGGTATATGGCGTCCAAGACCGGTCTGAATACTGGCAAAAGCTGGGCCCAGAAACGCAGGCGCGCCTCAAGGTCCGCCCCAGGTTGAGCGAGCCGGTCAATTATGGAGAATATTAATCCGCTAATCCACGCGAATGGACTAGAAAGATGCCATGGCTGAGTTGATATATAAAAACGAAGTCTATGCAATAATTGGCGCGGCCATGGAAGTATACAATACCCTTGGAGCCGGCTTTTTGGAGCCTGTATATCAAGAAGCACTCGAGGTCGAGTTTGAGAAGAGACAAATTCCATCAAGGAATTTTCGTGAAGATTAGCGAGGATTAGCGGATATAGGGAATTCTATGGATTACTCTGCCTCAGAATTGATGATTATCAATGCCGCACGACTTTTGAAGAATGGTGACGTGGTCTTCGTGGGTGTCGGACAACCCAACCTGGCCTGCAACCTCGCCAAACGCACACATGCTCCCGACCTGGTGATGATTTACGAAGCCGGTGTAATCGGGGCGGAACCGGCCCGTCTTCCACTCTCCATTGGCGACCCAACCCTGGTCAGCGGGGCTCTATCGGTGGTCAGCATGTACGATATCTTTGCCAACTACCTTCAACGCGGCTATGTGGACGTGGGCTTCCTGGGAGGCGCACAAATTGATAAATACGGCAACATCAACGCGACAATAATCGGCAATGACTATACGCATCCCAAGGTTCGGCTACCTGGTTCCGGTGGGGCTCAGGAAATGGCTGCCTGGGCCAACCGCTGTTACATCATGACCCCCCACCAGAAACGGCGTTTCCCTGAGAAAGTGGACTTTGTGACCTCCGCCGGTACACTGGAAAGTCCGGGCGGACGGACGGCAGCAGGTCTGCGTGGCCAGGGGCCGGTTGGCGTGGTTACTGACATTGGTTATATGGAGCCCGACGCTAACGGCGAACTGGTCTTGACAGCTCTGCATCCAGGCAGGACGATCCACGAAGCCATTGAAAACACCGGCTGGGCGCTGAAAGTGGCTGGAAATTTGCGCACCACCGAACCCGTTACCGAAAAGGAACTTACCATACTAAGAGAAGAGCTAGATCCGACCGGCATTTATACAAAAAGCAGCTAGTTGTTCTTAGGCCATTCAGACCTGTTTTTGGCACAGATGAGAGGGCAAAACAGTACACTTTTCCTGCTTGCAGGCTATAATTCAATCATTATGTCCAAATTTAAAGTTATCCTCTTCGATTTCGGTTCCACTCTCATCTACCCGAAAGCCCCCTGGCCGCCCTTCTATGCGCAAGCCGACCAGGCGCTGGTGGAGAGGTTACAACAGTCTGGGATTCCGTTAGATAATAAAGCTTTCTCCAGCGAAGGCGAAACCTTTTTGGATGCTTACATTGCCAGATGGGGCGCAAATATAACCGAAAAAACCACCTTTTCCTTCTTAAGCGAATTGTTGGAACAAAAAGGCTTCCAGAATATCCCCGCTTCCGTGATCCGTTCAGCCCTGGATGGCTTATATTCCATAACCCAGCAAAATTGGGTCCTCGAAGCCGATGCCATTCCCACCCTCAAAACCCTCCGGGAAAAAGGATATCGATTGGGAATGATCTCCAATACCACTGATGATAAAAACGTTCGACAATTGCTGGACCGAGAGGAACTGCGTCCGTATTTTGAAAATATCCTCACCTCAGCCGCTTGTGGCTTCCGCAAACCGGATGAACGCATTTTCCAGCTCGCGCTGGACTATTTCAGGATCCCACCGGAACAGGCTGTCATGGTTGGTGATACCCTCGAAGCAGACATTCTGGGAGCGAACCGGACAGGTATGTACAGCATTTGGATCACGCGCCGGGTTCAGCTTCCGGAAGAAGGTGAATTGACGATTCAGCCCCAAGCAGTTATCACAACGCTTGACCAAATCCCTGGTTTGCTTGCCGAAGTTGCGAACGATTCTCCCTGGAGTCCCCAGTAAATCTTCCGGGCATTAGCATGGTAAGGTAGAAAAGGTCGGAATTGGGCCGGCTTGGATCGCCTGATACCTTATAAACATCCCAATTTCACTGGGATTCCCGTCCAAGCCTTGCCTAGGGCGCGTTTATTTTATATACTGGAGATAGCGTTTTACCGATTGTCAAGGAGGATACTATGTACCTTCAGGAAATTCTCGAAGTTGTGATTGGCCTGGTTTTCCTTTGGTTGGTTATAAGCCTAGCAACGATGTCATTTCAGGAATGGATAGCCGATCGTATCAATTTGCGTGCCAATGAACTGGAAAAGGCCATCGCCGAGATGTTGGGTAACCAGGATCTGCTCCAAAAGTTCTATGATTACCCGCTGATCGCCAATCTTTATACCCAGCCAAAGAAAGCCAGCAAAAAGCCGCGCCTGCCATCCTACATTCCGGCTAACAAATTCAGTGCGACCCTGTTCCAACTGATCCTACAGGCCGGAGCGAACAACTCCCCTGTCCAAACAATGACGGGCGAAATTGAGAAACAAATGGGCTCCATCGAAAGCCCTGAACAACAAAAACTTGCCAAGGATGATTGGGATGCCATTTTGAAAACGGCCGGGAATGCTTCCACCTCAGGGCTCGGGACTGCCGCGTTGGACAGCCTCAAGTTCCAGGTAGAGGCTTTCGAGGAAAAATATCCTGAACTCAAGCCCACGATCGATACGCTTATCCCGCAAATGGACACGTATTATGGTCAATTTTCCGAAGATC
>JBEKVG010000083.1:0-9723 GCA_049514195.1 Anaerolineales bacterium
TCAGCGAGCGAAGCAATCCCATGGCTATTTGGAGATTGCTTCCCTGGCCTGTCCGGCCAGGACAGGCAGGCCGGGAAAGCACCGGCCTTCGCAATGACACAGGTTGAGTTTCTTAGGAGCCGTTTTTCATCGTCCCGATGTCCTTCGGGATGGCGAAGCAATCTCCACATGTGGCTAGGAGATGCTTCAACCGGCACACCTGTGCCTGCCTGCGCCAGTACCGCAGGTACAGGTGCGCACGGTGCAGGCAGAACGCCGTTTTCGCACGTGTGCCTGCTGCACACCTGTGCCTGCGTCACGGTGCAGGCAGTGCAGGCAATGACACTGACAAGAAGTCGCGACATTGCAAACACCCTGTGGAAATTGAGACTGCTTATCACCTGATTTGGGCGTTGTATTGTCATTCCTTGGAGGAAGTTTTGGCTGAGGAGCTGCGTGCAGTGGGTGGCCAGCGAAGGTTCATTATCTCTCGTATTATCTTCAGGCTGGCCTATAAGCCGCATATCATCCCCTTATGGGGGTTCTGTCCCGGATGCGCTTTTATTATCTTCAGGCTGGCCTATAAGCCGCATATCATCCCCTTATGGGGGTTCTGTCCCGGATGCGCTTTTATTATCTTCAGGCTGGCCTATAAGCCGCATTCTGTCCCGCGTGGGTTTCCGGTTTACACCAGGCCCCTCGCTTACGCTCGGGGTAAAGGCTTCCTCCCGGACTTCACGCATGGGCGATCATCTCTCTGGGCAGCCTACCCGGGACTGATAATCCCCAAAAGGGGACAAGTGAGGCGGGCAGCCTCTCGTCCCTGCTTGGCCTTGCTCCCGGCGGGGGTTGCCTGGCCGCCCGCATTGCTGCGGACGCCGGTGGTCTCTTGCACCACCTTTTCACCGTGACCTCTCCCCCCGCCCCTCCCCTAAGGGGGAGGGGAGTGGAGGGAGGGCGGTCTGTTTCTGTGGCCCTGTTCCGGCAGGTTTCCCCAAAATCGGGGCTTCCCCGTCCCGGGCTTTCCCCGGCGCCGTGCCGTCTGGAGTGCGGACTTTCCTCGACCCTTCGCCAAAGCTCAGGGCCGCGACCGCCCGGCCAGCCTGAAGACAAAGGTATCATACCGTCTCTCATGCCGCGAGTCAATCTCTCGGCGGAATGATTGGACACGGTTTTCACAAGGTCTGAAGCGATTCCCTGCATAAAATATTCTCTAGACTTCAGAAGATTGCTTCGTCGGGAAAAACATCCTCCTCCTAAGAAACTCAACCTGTGTCATTGCGAAGGCCGGTGCTTTCCCGGCCTGCCTGTCCTGGCCGGACAGGCCAGGGAAGCAATCTCCAAATAGCCATGGGATTGCTTCGCTCGCTGAAGTGCTGTGGATTTACTCGCAATGACAATGCTATGCTTGAAATTGAGGAGATTTATCACGCCCGAAAGATGACCAATGGTTCCCGAGAAGTTAGTGGAATATGCTTTAATATGGAAGACAGGAAGTAATCCACAAGGAGACTCATATGTCCAAAAGTGTTGATGACTTGAAAACTGCTTTTGCCGGCGAAAGCCAGGCAAATCGCGAATACCTGGCCTTTGCCAAGAAGGCGGACCAGGAAGGCTTTCCGCAGATTGCCAGGCTCTTCCGCGCGGCCGCCGCGTCGGAGGCTGTGCATGCCCAAAACCATTTCCGGGCCATGGATGGCGTGAAGGGTACTGCCGAGAATCTGCAAGCCGCCATCGCTGGGGAGAATTACGAGGTGGTCTCCATGTACCCGCCCATGCTGGTCAATGCTGAGGCCGAGGGCAATAAACGCGCTGCCCTTTCGTTCAAATATGCTCTGACGGTCGAGAAAGTCCATGAGACGCTCTACCGACAGGCCGCCGAATCCTTCGACAAGGGGGAGGATATGCCGGATACGGAATATTACGTCTGCCCAGTCTGCGGTTTTACCCACGCCGGTCCGATGGAAGGCCGCTGCCCGGTCTGCAATACGGCAGCGGAGAAATTCGAGAAAATTGTCTGAGTTTGGGTATTTTCCTTTTGCCTCTGAGTATACTGGGTTGAAAATAGGCCGCGGAGTCCAACGTCTCCTGACGTTGGTGTGTTGCCTCCAAAGTCTGGAGACTTTGGACTCCTTTGGAGACCTCCGAGTTCTTTAAGAACACGGAGGTCTGAAATCTGGACAGATTCCCCGGCCTAAAGTAAAATACTGCTCTTTGAATAGGATCATTTTTGGAGGAAGCAAGTGGCTAATATCAAGTCCCAAATCAAGCGTAACCGCCAGAACGACAAGCGTCGTCTGCGCAACCGGGCTTATCGGGGTAGCGCCCGCATTGCGGTCAAGAATGCCCGGACTGCCATGGAAGCTGGCGTTCCTGAATCAAAAGAAGCCCTGGTCAGTGCCATCAGCACATTGGACAAGGCCGTGGAGCAGGGCGTTCTGCATAAAAATAACGCTGCCCGCCGCAAGAGCCGCTTGATGAAGGCATTTGCAAAGATGGAACCGTCCATGGTTAAGGCAGAACCTGTCGTGGCCGAGCCGGTCACCGAACCCGAACCGAAGAAAACTGCCTTGCGCCGACGGATTGCCAGGCGCGAGCCGAAGGCGGAGGCCCCCGCCGAAGCTGAGGCTGAGCCGAAGAAGACTGCGACAAGGAAAACCTTAGCAAGAAGGGCCAGCACCGCCAAAAAAGCCGCTGCAAAAAAGGAAGCTTAAAAGTACGTGGCTTGCAAAAACCTTGTGCCCCCTACGGGGACAAGCGGGAGCGCCCGGAACGCTGGGCCTCCCGTTTTTGTTTAGTCCGGATGATATAATCGCGATTGTTGGGAATACCCGTGATGGAGGAAAAACTTATCCAAGCACCACGGTGATTTTAAAACAATCAATAATCCTGATAACAGGTGCATATGTTCCAGGTAGAACAACAAGCCATCGCAGAAAAGATCAAAACCTTCTGTGTAGCGCATGGGATTCCACTAGCAGCGCTGGAGTGGAAGCCCATCCCCTTTGAAGGGGAGTGGGGGTTTTCCACCTCGTTCTTCGCTACGGCTGCCCTGGAAGCGCGCACGGGGAGAAAAGGGTTCGTACCGCTGCGTGCCCAGGAGATCGCCGGGCAGGTCAAGGAGGCGGTCCAGGACGTGCCAGGAATCAGCCATGTGGAAGCGGTGAAGGGTTATCTCAACCTGTTTTTCGAGACTGCCGAATATGCCCGCCGGGTGGTGGATACGATCCTGGAACAGAAGAACCGTTTCGGGTCCGGACCCGCCACCGGCCAGCGCGTCATGATTGAATTTTCCCAGCCGAACACACACAAGGCCTTCCATGTCGGCCATCTGCGCTCCGCCATCCTGGGGGATGCGCTGGCGCGCATCATCGAATTTGCCGGATACAAGGTTGTCCGCGCCAATTACCCCGGTGACATGGGCCTGCACGTCATCAAGTGGCTATGGGCGTATTTGAAATACCATGCCGGTGAGCAGCCTGGTGCTGACATCACCGAGTGGATGGGCAGGGTCTACGCGCAGGCCAGCCGCCGGTTGGAGGAAAATCCTGAGCTGGAGTCCGAAGTGCGGGCCGTTTACGCCCGCTGGGACAAACGTGACCCGGAGATCGTGGCGCTCTGGCAGAAGACGCGCCAGTGGTCGCTGGTAGGTTTTCAACAGATGTATGCTGCCCTGGATATCCGCTTCGACAAGTATTATTTCAACAGCGAGGAAGAGCAAGCCGGCAAGCAGATCGTGGAGGAGCTGGTTAAACGGGATATTGCCACCGACGAACGCCCGCGAGGCGGTGCGGTGGTGGTCAAGATTGACGAGCTCCTGGGGCTAAAGAAGGAGCAGTACCGCACGACGGTCATCCTGCGTTCGGACGGCACTGCCCTGTATTCCACCGAGGACCTGGCGCTGGTGCTGCACAAGTTCCGGGATTACCCGGATTTGAGCCGCTCTGTGTATGTGGTGGATGTGCGCCAGTCCCTGCATTTCACGCAGGTTTTCAAGATCATGGAGATTGCCGGCTATGAGCAGGCCAAAAAATGCGTTCACGTGGCCTACGAACTGGTGACCCTGCCGGGCAACGTGGTTGTCTCGTCGCGCGAGGGTACGGTGGTGCTGCTCGAAGACCTGCTGCGTGAGGCGGTTGCACGGGCCAGGGAGGAAGCGAGCTGGAGGAATCCGTCCTTAAGCGGGGAACAGCTGGATGCCGTGGCCAAAGCCGTTGGCCTGGGCGCATTAAAATATCCCATTGTGGCGCGCGAGAATACCAAGCTGGTCACCTTTGATTGGAAAGCGGCGCTGGATTTCAACGGCCAGGCGGCTCCCTACATACAATACGCCCATGTGCGTTGCAATTCGATAATAAAGAAGTCAAAAGCTGAAAGTTCAAAGTCTGAATCGCGTTCCTTCGAGGATGCTCAGGAGAGGCCGGCGGACTTTACCTATGATCTTCATGCTGCCGAAATCCAGTTGATTGATTTGATATCCCGTTTTCCGGCCGAAGTGCAGCGGGCCGCGGCCGAGTACAAGCCATTGATTATTGCCAATAGCGCTTACGACATTGCCAAAGCCTTCGCGGGTTTCTATGATACCTGTCCGGTCGTGCATGCCGAACCTCAGGTGCGGGAGGCCCGGCTGCGCCTGGTGGCGGCGACCAAGTACACCCTTGCCAATGCCTTGGCGCTTCTGGGTATCACAGCGCCGGAAGTGATGTAATAAAACCGTGTCAGGTGCTTCCGTGCCAAGCGTCATGTGCAAAAATACTTGGCGAATGACACTGGAACACGTGACACAGGCACACTCGACACCATAAAGGAGACTCTCTATGCCAATCCGTACCCTCATCATGGGCGCAGCCGGGCGCGACTTCCACAACTTCAACGTCTTCTTCCGCGATAATAAGGACTATGAAGTGGTGGCGTTCACGGCAACTCAGATCCCCGACATCGCAGGCCGTACCTATCCCGCCCAATTGGCCGGGAAGCTGTACCCAAAGGGCATTCCCATTTATGCCGAGAGCGACCTGCTCAAGCTGATCAAGGACCTGAAGGTCGACCAGGTGATCTTTGCCTATTCGGATGTGCCACATGAGCTGGTCATGCACAAGGCTTCGATGGTGCTGGCGGCCGGGCCGGACTTTCGCCTGATGGGCGAGAAGCTTACCCAGGTGAAATCCAGCAAACCGGTCGTTTCGATCTGTGCGGTGCGGACCGGCTCAGGCAAGAGCCAGACCACGCGATGCGTCTCGCTGATCCTGCGCGGGATGGGCTACAAGGTGGCCGCCATCCGCCATCCGATGCCTTACGGTGACCTGGTCAAGCAGGAAGTCCAACGATTTGCAACCTACGCCGATCTTGATAGGAATGAATGTACCATTGAAGAGCGCGAGGAATATGAACCGCATATCGACAACGGTGTGATCGTCTACGCGGGCGTGGATTATGAGAAGATCCTGCGCCAGGCTGAAAAGGAAGTGGATATCATCCTGTGGGACGGCGGCAACAACGACTTCTCGTTCTACGTCTCTGACCTGAAGATCGTGGTGGCCGACCCGCACCGGCCCGGGCACGAGTCCACCTATCACCCCGGCGAGGTCAACGCCCGCGATGCGGACGTGCTTGTCATCAACAAAGTCGACACGGCCGACCCGCAGGCAGTGATCAATGTGCGCGAGAACCTGCGCACGCTCAATCCGACTGCCACCATCATCGAGGCGGCTTCGCCGCTCTTTATGGACAAACCGTCCGAGATCCAGGGCAAGCGCGTGCTGGTCATCGAAGACGGCCCGACCCTGACGCATGGAGAAATGGCTTACGGCGCCGCGTATGTGGCCGCCAAACGCTTCGGCGCCAGGGAGATCGTTGACCCGCGCCCGTTCGCGGTCAGGTCGATCGCAGCCACCTACCAGAAATATCCCAATACCGGCCCGATCCTGCCAGCCATGGGTTACGGTGCGGCCCAGGTGAAAGACCTGGAAGAGACCATCAACCGGGCGGACGTGGATCTGGTCATCATCGGCACGCCCATCGATCTAACGCGTGTGCTCAAGATCAACAAGCCCTCCCAGCGTGTGCGCTACGAGTTGCAAGAGATCGGCCGGCCGACGCTGGAGGATATTTTGAAGGCTAAGTTCGGAAAGAAGATTGGATAGGGCAACATCTGGAGGCTATTCTAGCCACCGGTGAGCACAGAGAAAATGGGTAGAATTGCATAGGAGACCTGCTTCAGGTCTATTGAAATAATGAGGAAACCTTTGTTGCTATGCCTCACCTTCCTTAGCCTGCCGCTGTTTGTCAGTGCTTGCGCCTGGAGCTTTGCTGCCGGGAGCACCCTGGAAGGCAACCTTATCTCGGGTGGTTTAACCCGCCACTACCGTCTTTTCATCCCGCCCAGCTACAGCCCGGCTCAGCCGATCCCTCTGGTGCTCGTCTTGCACGGCGGCGGGGGCAGTGGCAAAGGGATGAATGTGCTGACCCATTTCAACCGTATTGCTGCGCGGGAGGGCTTCCTGGTCGTTTACCCGGACGGGGTGAACGGTAACTGGGCAGACGGGCGCGGCTTTACCCCGCCTGAATTAGCCGGAGTAGACGATGTGCGTTTCCTTTCGGATTTGATTACCGCTCTCAGCAAAACCTACTCCATTGATCCAGATCGGGTGTATGTCACCGGCATCTCGAATGGGGGCTTCATGACCCAGTGGTTGGGCTGCGCTCTGGCCGACCGGATCGCCGCCATCGCTCCGGTCGCAGCCGGCCTGCCTGCCAATCTCCAGACCACCTGTAGTCCCTCCCGGCCCATGGCGGTGATTGCATTCGCCGGGACCGACGATCCCCTCGTCCCCTACGACGGCGGGACAGTCGGACCAGGGAACCGTGGCCGCACACTCTCTGCCACGGAATCGATTGCCCTTTGGGCTTCTAAAGCCGGCTGCCAGCCACAACCGACTTTCACTGACCTGCCTGACACCCACCTGCTGGATGGGACTTCTGTCCGGCTGGCGTCTTTCCACGCCTGCACCCCAGGAACCGACGTGCAGCTCTACACCATTGTGGGTGGCGGCCACACCTGGCCCGGCGGGTTGCAGTACCTGCCTGCCGCCCTGATTGGCCGCACCACCCGGGACATCGATGCCAGCGAGCTCATCTGGGCATTCTTTAAAGCCCATCCCCGTAGCCATTGATCTTTCCAGAGCGAGTTCATTTGAAGCGTATCCTTCTTTGCTTTCCGTGTGTTACTCTCCTGCTTGCCACCTTGTGCTGTAGTCGCACTACCTCACCCACGCCTGTCCCGCAAGCAACTTTTTCCGATTTTTATCCGAATAACCCGATGGTTCACCAGGTTGGAAAAATTCTCATCGATCCGCAGGGGCAGCCCCTCCGCTTGCGCGCCGTCAATCTTGGCGGCTGGCTGCTGTGGGAGGGCTGGATTTTCGGGAATGGCATTCTTTTATCGCAGACGACCATCCTCGACCGCCTCCAGCAACTTGTTGGCACCTCGGCTGCCGCTGCTTTCCAGAGCCAGGTCTATGCCAATTTCATCACAGAAGATGACATCGCCAGAATCGCCGGACTTGGCTTCAATGCGGTCAGGCTGCCGATCAATGCCAGGCTGCTCGAGGAGGTTTCCCAGCCCTTCGTTTACAAGGACTCGGGCTGGAGTATCCTGGATGCACTGCTCTCCTGGTGTGAAAGATATCATATCTATGTCGTTCTGGATTTGCACGCTGTACCGGGCGGGCAATCCTCCCTTGGAATGGCCGATCCCGGTCCCCGTAAGGATTGGGTCTGGAATAACCAGGCGAATCAAAACCGCACCATTGCTCTCTGGCAGGCCATCGCCAGCCGCTACCACGACCGCAGGAGCATTGCCGGCTATGACCTGATCAACGAACCTGCTCCGTCCCGCGGCGATCAACTCGTCGACCTCGACAGCCGCATCATCGCCGCCATCCGCAAGGTCGACCCTTATCATCTGGTGATTATCGAAGGCAGCCGAGGCGCCACGGATTTCTCCATATTTTCCGCACCATTATCCGGCAACCAGATATATTCTTTTCATATGTACACCTGGTTCGGGGATAACCGGCAGAAGCAGCTGGCCTATTACCGCTCCATCAGTGATGCCCAGCAGGTCCCATTCTGGGCGGGCGAGTTTGGGGAAAACACCTACGCCATGCTCGCCTCCACCATTGCCCTTTATGATGATCCGTCCAATGAAGTCAATGCTGGTTGGGCTTATTGGACCTGGAAGAAAGCCCCCATGCAATATCCCGCCCTGTTGGAAATTAATCTCCCCGTCACCTGGCTGCCGGTCATGAACTGGATTGCCCAGCCGGGCAGATACCCGCAGCCAACCCGTGAGCAGGCCCTGGCTGGCATGGCCGACTTCACCCGTGCCATCCGCCTGCCGGACAATGTGCTGGATGCAAAGATGGCTGACGTTTTGAGTGCCGTGAACCCTTAATTGGAGTGGAAGCCCATCCCTTTCGAAGGGGAGGGGGGATTTTCCACCTCGTTTTTTACAACGGCGGCATTGGAAGTGCGCATGGGGAAAAAAGTGGTCGTCGCGCCGCCTGCCCAGGAGATCGGTCAGCCGACGCTGTTTCCGGCTAGGGCTTTGCAGTCACGTTGTAAATTTCCACATAATCTCCGGCCGGGTAATCGTTCCAACCGTCATTGATTTTCGCATCCAGGCGCATGGTGATTTTGAGGGTGTGTTTGCCGGCAGGCCAGGCACGAATAATGCCGGCAAAGTCTTTGCAGGTTTGGCCAAGCGACTGCTGTTCTTCTTGGGAAAGACTGTCCGTGTTCAACGACTGTCCATCCACTTCAACGAGGTATTGGATATGTTGAAAATTCTGGTTTAGGATGGTTTGTGTGGTTGTGCACCAGCCCGAGGCGAGCAGGACCGATTGATTGGTGTTCACGGCGATGTCATACGTATGAGTGCCGGGTCCGGTGGGGTTTTGCCAGTTGGGGGCCAGGTTCTGCAAAGTTGGATAGTCGTCGCCGGTCTGGGGTTGATATGGTTCGACCATTATTTTGTTTGGCGTTCCCGTTGGAATCGCTTTGGGCAGAGTTTTTGGGGTTGGAATGGCTGGAGATGGTAGTCCGGGGAGGTTTATCGCTGGCAGAGCGATGTATCCTTTCCAGGCAGCATAAGCGCCAGCTCCGATTATCACCACAAAGCAGCACAGACATAGCACCACCAAGGCAACCACGACCCAGACCCAGAGGGTGTTTTTTTTGGGAGAGGCAGGTTTGGGTTCCATAATGATCATTTCCTTTTTTATGAGAAGAATTCAAATCCCATAACGTCCATGCAGTCTATCACGAAATGATTACAGAATGATGAAAACCAATAAAACGCAGGCTTTTCTTACAAAAAGGGAGGCATTTGTTACAATCAGCCTATGTTCATAGACAAGGCTTCCCAAAGTGCTCAGTTCCGTGATGACGCCGATCCCGGATACCTACCAGGCCGGCCAATGGACATTCAGCCCTTCCGGAATGCCGATTTCCATTCTGACAAGCAAGCTGGCCGCCGACAGGGTTCTCAAAGACCTAACCCCCCGGCCCCCTTACCCTGCGGGTATGCTGCGCGATCCCAAATGGGAAGGGGGAGTCGTTTGATACCCTGCGCCCTTCGACTCTCGGGGTGCCCCACACCCCGCGAAGAACGTGGGACAGGCATGCGGGTAGGATGTCCCCACGGGACACTATGCGATGCTTCGCGAAGGTGACGGTCACTTT